>JALEQD010000076.1 GCA_022768655.1 Anaeroplasma sp. | reverse complement strand
ACAGCTTTTGCAGGAGAAAGTCAAGCAAGAAATAAATATACTTTTTTTGCAAGTATAGCAAGAAGTGAAGGATATGAACAGATTGCAGATTTATTTATTAAAACAGCAGAAAACGAAAGAGAACATGCAAAATTATGGTTCGATGAATTAGGTGGATTAGGCAACACTTCACAAAATTTACTTTCTGCAGCAGAAGGTGAAAATTATGAATGGACAGATATGTATGATAGCTTTGCTAAAACAGCTGAAGAGGAAGGCTTTACAGAGCTTGCTAAAAAATTCAGAGGTGTTGCTGAAATAGAGCGTCGCCATGAGGAAAGATATAGAGCATTATTACGTAATGTTGAGACAAAGCAGGTATTTGAAAAGAGCGAGGTTAAGGTTTGGGAATGTAGAAATTGTGGACATGTTGTTGTTGGAACAAAGGCTCCAGATGTATGTCCTGTATGTAATCATCCACAAAGCTATTTTGAAGTTCATAAGGAAAATTATTAATATTCTTAACTACTATCTAAAAATAGTCCAATTTTTTGGACTATTTTTCTTTTCAAGTGTAAATCTTGATTGAAAATTGATTTTGATTTATGCTATAATACTTTTTGTAATCCTAAATGATTGGACCTAGTAATTTTTAGAAATTCCTTTTAGAGAGCTATTGTATGGTGAAAAATAGTAGGATATAAAAATGAATCTACCCATTGATAGGAATCGTTAATTCGCGTTAAGAATATAAGTGCTAGTTTTTACTAGAAATAAGGTGGCACCGCGGTATTTCCGTCCTTAATATTTTTTTAAGGACGTTTTTATTTTTATTAAAGGAGAGATTGATATGTTAGACATTAAATTTGTAAGAGAAAATGTTGAATTAGTAAAGGAAAACATCAAGAAAAAATTTCAAGATGAGAAGCTTCCATTAGTTGATGATGTTGTTGAGCTTGATAAAAAAATTCGTGCATTAAAACAAGAAGCTGAAGCATTAAGAGCACAAAGAAATGAATTGAGCAAAAAAATAGGTCAATTAATGAGAGAAAAGAAAATTGATGAAGCAAATGAAATTAAATTATTAGTTCAAAAAAATAATGAGAGAATTGCAGAAATAGACCCATTATTAGAAGAATTAAGCAATGAATTATTAAAGAAAATGATGGTTATTCCAAATATTGTTGATTCATCTGTTCCTGTTGGAAAGGATGATAGCGAAAATGTTGAAATTGAAAAATTTGGAGAACCTGTTGTTCCTCAATATGAAATTCCATATCATGCTGATATTATCGCAAGATTTAATGGTCTTGATAAGGATTCATCAGGTAGAACAAGTGGAAATGGATTCTATTATCTAATGGGGGATATTGCAAGAATTCATTCTGCGATGCTATCATATGCAAGAGATTTTATGATTAATAAGGGCTTTACCTACTGTATTCCTCCTTTTATGATTCATTCTGATGTTGTAAATGGAGTTATGAGCTTTGCTGAAATGGAAAATATGATGTATAAAATTGAAGGTGAGGATTTATACCTAATTGGTACATCAGAGCATTCTATGATTGGTAGATTTAAAGGACAAATCGTTAAAGAAAATGAATTACCTATCACCTTGACAAGCTATTCACCTTGCTTTAGAAAGGAAGTAGGAGCACACGGAATAGAAGAACGTGGTATTTATCGTGTCCATCAATTTGAAAAGCAAGAAATGATTGTTATTTGTAAGCCAGAAGAATCTATGGAATGGTATAACAAGATGTGGAGCTATACTGTAGAATTCTTTAGAAGCTTAGATGTTCCTGTTAGAACATTAGAATGCTGTACAGGAGATTTAGCTGATTTAAAGGTTAAATCATGTGATGTTGAAGCATGGAGTCCTAGACAACAAAAATATTTTGAGGTTGGTTCTTGCTCAACACTTGGAGATGCACAGGCTAGAAGATTAGGAATTCGTACTAAGGGTGAGGATGGAACATATTTAGTCCATACATTAAATAATACAGTTTTAGCTACTCCAAGAGGATTAATTGCATTTTTAGAAAATAATTATAATGAGGATGGCTCAGTTAATATTCCTAAGGCTTTACAGCCATATATGGGTGGAATTGAAAGAATTATTCCAAAAAAATAAAGCTTGAACAAAAGGCTCAAGCTTTAGAGTATAATATTAAAATTCTTCATAAATAGATTTCGGGGAGATAGGTATGAAGAATTTTCTTCTCCTTTCTTATTAATTTTTACAGCCATATTATAGTAAATAATTATCGTATAATTTGGTTATAAATATGTAAAATAATATTTAAAATATGTGAAAGTTGGTGTGATGAATGTTTTTAGTAGATGAAGCAACAGTTAATAATATTGACTGGAATAAGGTATGGGATGTTATGGTAAATTGGTGTGTTAATACTGGTATAAAAATATTGATTGCCTTACTAATATTAATAATATCTTTTAAAATTATAAATTTTATTACTAAAAAAATATACAAGAAATTACAAAAGAAAAAGGTTGATGCGACAATTTCTAAGGTTGCATATAATATTTCAAAGATAGGACTTAAGATTTTGGTTTTAGTATGTTTAGTTGGATATGTGGGTATAGAAACAGCTTCTATTTCTGCAGTAATCGCATCACTAGGTGTTGGTATTTCGCTTGCTGTACAAGGAACACTTGCAAATTTCGCTGGTGGTGTAATAATTGTATTTATGCGTCCATTTAAAATTGGGGATTATATTACATCAAATAATGTAAGTGGTACAGTAGAGGATATACGATTATTCTATACAATCATTAATACACCAGATAATAAAGCAGTATATATTCCAAATGGTTCTTTAGCAAACAATGTCATTGTAAATGTATCAGTTAAGGAATCTAGACGTTGTGATGTTGTAATGTCAGTATCATATAATTCTGATGTTGAGCTTGCTAAAAAGCTTATTAATGATGTATGTCAAAAGAACACATTAATTTATAATGATCCTCTTCCATTTATTGAGATTGGTGAATATGCTGATAGCTCAATTAATTTTTATGTTCGTGTTTGGTGTAAAAATTCAGATTATTGGAATGTATATTATTATCTTTTAAATGAAATAAAGATTGCCTTTGATGAAAATGGAATTGAAATACCATTTAATCAATTGGATGTTAATGTTAAACAAAATTAATATATTAATGCTTAATTTTTATGATTAAGCATTTTTTATTATTATAAAATAATAAATCTATTGAAAATAAGTTTTATAAGTGTTAGAATAATTAAAATTAATGATATTTGGAGGAAAATATGGCTTATTATTATGATGAACCATCTCATACATTTAGTGAGTATCTTTTGGTTCCTGGTTATTCTGATGAAAATTGTATTCCAGCAAATGTGTCTTTAAAGACACCACTTGTAAAATTTAAAAAGGGTGAAAAACCTGCAATTACAATGAACATTCCGCTTATTTCTGCAATCATGCAATCAGTATCTAATGATACAATGGCTGTAGCTTTAGCAAAAGAGGGTGGAGTATCATTTATTTTTGGTTCACAAACAATTGAAAATCAAGCTGCAATGGTAAGAAAAGTAAAAGGCTATAAGGCTGGCTTTGTTGTTTCTGATTCTAATATTAGACCTGATCAAACATTGGCAGATATTCTTGAATTAAAGGAAAAAAATGGTCATTCAACAGTTGCGGTTACAGAGGACGGAACTGCTAATTCAAAGCTTTTAGGTATTGTTAGTAGTAGAGATTATAGAGTATCAAGAATGGAATTAACTGAAAAGGTTGAAACATTTATGACACCTCTATCAAAGCTTGTTACTGCACCAGAAGGAACAACCCTAAAGGAAGCAAATGATATTATTTGGGAGCATAAGCTAAATTCACTTCCAATTGTTGATAAAAAAGGATGCTTAGTTTCTTTTGTATTTAGAAAGGATTATTCATCACACAAGGAAAATCCTTTAGAATTATTGGATAAGGATAAGCGTTATGTTGTTGGTGCTGGTATTAATACACGTGATTATGCAGAACGTGTACCTGCATTAGTAGAGGCTGGTGCTGATGTATTATGTATTGATTCATCAGAAGGATATTCTGCTTGGCAAAAAAATACAATAAAATGGATTAGAGATAAATATGGTGATACTGTTAAGGTTGGAGCTGGTAATGTTGTTGATAGAGATGGCTTCCGCTTTTTAGCAGAGGCTGGTGCTGATTTTGTTAAAATTGGTATTGGTGGAGGTTCTATTTGTATCACTCGTGAAACAAAGGGAATTGGTAGAGGTCAGGCTACTGCAGTAATTGAGGTTGCAAAGGCGCGTGATGAATATTATAAGGAAACTGGTATTTATGTTCCAATTTGTTCTGATGGCGGTATTGTTCACGATTATCATATTACTTTAGCTTTAGCTATGGGCTGTGATTTCTGTATGCTAGGTAGATATTTTGCAAGATTTGATGAATCTCCAACTAATAAGGTATTAGTTAATGGCTCATATATGAAGGAATATTGGGGTGAAGGCTCTGCAAGAGCTCGTAACTGGCAACGCTATGACCTAGGTGGTTCAAAGAAGCTATCATTTGTTGAGGGTGTTGATTCATATGTTCCATATGCTGGACCACTTCACGAAAATATGGCAACAACATTAGCTAAGATTCGTCATACAATGTGTAACTGTGGCGCACTTACTATTCCTGAGCTTCAGGAAAAAGCTAAGCTTACATTAGTAAGTAGTGTATCTATTGTTGAAGGTGGAGCACACGACGTATTAGTTAAGGATAATAATAACCATAATTAATATAAATAATAAAAATTACTTCTTATTGGTTTTGCATACTTTGCAATTATTAATAAGAAGTTTTTCTTTGGAGGTATTATGCATATTATTAAACATTTTAATACAATTACAAAGCATAGATTATTGGTTTTAAGATATTGCTTTAAATGTGGATTAATTAAGCAAGGACTTTGTCATGATTTATCTAAATATAGCTTTGTTGAATTTTTTAATGGTGCAAAATATTATCAAGGCACCTATAGTCCTAATCATAATGAAAGACTAGATAAGGGCTATAGTGAGGCATGGCTACATCATAAGGGAAGAAATAAGCATCATAGTGAGTATTGGGTTGAAATTAACCCACAAACACATAAATATGAGCCAGTTCCAATGCCAATAAAATACGCCATTGAAAGTGTATGTGATAGAATTGCAGCATCTGTAATATATAATAAAAAGAATTATACTAAAGATATTCCATTAAATTACTTTTATAAAGAGCTTGCCTTTCTTCCTATGCATGAAAATACAAAAGCATTAATGGAAGAGCTTTTGATTTATTATAGAGATCATACAGATAAAGAAGCGTTCAAATATTTTAAGAATATTAGAAAGAAGAAATTATATTGTTGCTAAAAAGTATCGTATGTGATATATTTTATATGCATAATACTATTTGAAAGAAGTGAATAATATGTGGCATCAAGAGCTATATAATGTTTTAAATAATATTAATAATGTCGTTTTAATTTTTATTGGTATACCATTTATATTACAATTTATTTATATGTTTTTATTTTGGTTACCCAAAAAAACATATAAAAAATCAGAAATCAAAAATAAAATTTGTGTAGTTATTCCTGCACATAATGAGGGTAATGTAATATACAATACGGTAAATGATTTATTTACTAAGCAGAATTATCCGCATGATTTATTTGATGTATATGTAATTTGTCATAATTGTACTGATAATACAAAACAAGAAGCATTGAGGGCTGGGGCTAAGGTTATTGAAGAAAATAATGATGATCCTAAAACCCATATTGTTTCTTATGCATTAAAAACAGGATATTCTGAGATTTTAAAAACAGGTATTGATTATGATTTTGTTATTCGTTTAGATGCTGATAATCATATCAATGATGAATTTTTTAATTTGATGAATGATGCATTCAATAGTGGTGTTCAGATAGCAAGACCATATGAATCAGCTTTAAATATGACTCAAAATAATTTTACAACTGCTTGTGGTCTATATTATACTTTTGATTCCAGATTTTCTAGTAGAGTAAGAGAAAGGCTACATATGGATGCTCACGTAAATGGGCCTGGTTCAATGGTTGATTTTGCGATTATTAAAAAAATTGGTGGATATGATACAACATCTATTACAGAGGACACAGAATTTTGCTTTAAAAGAATGATGGAAGGCTATAAGTGTCATTATGTAGAAGATGCGGTTGTATATGAGGATTTACCATCAAGCTTTGTTGATACTTTTAATCGTAATAAGCGTATTGCATCAGGTAATATTCGTTTATTATTTAAATATAGTCCTAAGATGTTATTAAAATCTTTAACTCAGCTAAGATTTTCATATATTGAACAAATATTAACATATATGTTTAATATCATATGTGTTATATTATGTACATGGATTCCTGCATTTTATATTTATGGTGTTTTATATCTAGGAATTAATGGAATATGGACAAATAATGATGCATTGGCGTTTGGAATTAATGGTCCAGGACTTCAAAATCTTTTAGTAATTATTGGCTTTTGCTTACTAGTTCTTTTCATGGTAGCAGGAATAGGACAGGGCTTATTATTAGTAGCATTAGATTATAAAAAAATGGGTGCTAAAAAAAGAAGAGAGCTACTTTCTGGTGCATTTTTATTTCCATTATTTACTGTTGTGTATTGCCTTACAATGTGTATAGGTGCATTTACTAAGCCAAAGTGGAATAAAATAAATAGAAATACATAAATAATATGATAAAAATGCTCTTTTGAAGAGCATTTTGTTTCTTTTTATTGCTAAAAATTATAATTAATACTATAATTAAATATAGTTTTATAGCGGAAAGTAGAGGATTTAATAATGGATGCTAGTGTTTTTGTTAAACATCGTCAAAGGGTGCTTGAACAGATGGAGGATAACTCTTTTTTAGTTTCTATATCTAGACGTGGAGAAGAAAAAGAGGTTGAAGCAAAGGGCGATGTTAATAGAAATTATTATTACTTATCAGGGGTAATAGAATTTGATAATATAGTAGTATTAACTAAGATTAATGGAACAACAACAGAAATGATGTTTATTAATCCATATGATGAATTTAAAGCTAAATGGGTTGGTGCTCCTAAATCAAAAGAAGAGGTTAATGCTATTTCAGGAATAAAGGATATTAGATATTTATCATCATATAATCAGGTAATAGAAAGATTATTATCTGTTGTTACGAATGTATATATTGATTTTATTCCAAATAGTATTGATTCTGTATTAACTGAGGATGAAGCTTTTGCGAAAAAAATTTCTTTAAAATACCCATGGGTTCAAATTAAAAATGCAAGGAATCTTTTTATGAAGGCAAGAACAATAAAAGAGCCTGAGGAAATAGAAGAAATGAAAAAGGCTATTGCCATTACTAATAAGGGTATACAGGCAATATTATCAAATATTAAGGAATGCTATGAATATCAATTAGAATCATATTTTGATCAAGCAATAAAGTATTATGGTGCAACAGGCTATGCTTTTACAACTATTGCAGCAAGTGGAAAAAATGCAACATGCCTACATTATTCAGATAATAATTGCTTAGCAAAAAATGGTGATTTAATTTTATTTGATTTAGGTGCATCACTAAATATGTATTGTGCTGATATTTCAAGGACATTTCCTGTTAGTGGTAAATTTAGTCCTCGTCAAAAGCAAATATATAATATTGTACTTAAAGGCCAGGAATTGGTGTTTAAGTCAATAAAGCCTGGAATTACAACAAGGGAATTAAATCAAATTTTGATTAATTATTATGCAGTAGAATTAAAGAAGATTGGTTTAATTCAAGAGGATAGTGAGGTTTCAAAATACTATTATCATGGAGTATCTCATCATATAGGAATTAATGTTCATGATTTATGCGAATATACGCCACTTAAGCCTGGGTGTGTAATTTCAAATGAGCCTGGCTTATATATTTTAGAAGAAGGAATTGGAATTCGTATTGAAGATGATGTATTAGTTACTGAAAATGGTGCTGAATGGTTAAGCCCACAGATTATTAAAACAGTTGAAGATATTGAAGAATTCATTGAAAATAGAAGAAATTAATTATATTAGGAGGGAATTTTAAATGAATAAGACAAATTTAAGAAATTATGCAAGATTAGTTGTTCGTACTGGTGCAAATGTACAAAAGGGACAGCAGGTTGTTATTAATGCGTCAGTTGATGATGCTTACTTTGTTAAATATGTTGTTGAAGAAGCTTATAAGGCTAAAGCATCTAGAGTAACAGTAGAATGGTCTTGCCAAGATATTACTAAAATGAATTATAAGCATCAAAGTATAAAAACATTAACTGAAATGCCTGAATGGGTTTTAAAGAAAAGAGAATATGCTGTTGAAAAGCTACCAGCAATGATTCATATTTTATCTGAGGACCCAGATGGATTAAAGGGTATTGATCAAGAAAAGCTTTTAAAGGTACAAAGAGTTGTTGGTCCTGTTATGATGAAATACCGTGAGGCAATGGATAATAAATATCAATGGACAATAGTTGGTATTCCTGGAGAGGCTTGGGCTAAAAAGATTTTCCCTAATTTAAAAAAGAAGCAAGCTATTGATGCTTTATGGGATGCAATATTTAAGGTTACAAGAGTATATGGAAATGCAATAGAAAATTGGGATAAGCATAATGCTAATTTAGCTGAAAAGAGTTCAAAATTAAATGATTTACACATTAAGACATTAAAGTATACTTCTTCAAATGGTACAAATTTCACTGTTGGATTAAAGGAATGTATGAAGTTTGAAGCAGGAGGAGCATATACACTTGGTGGTGTATATTACAATCCAAATATGCCAACTGAGGAATGCTTTACATCTCCTGATAAAACAACAGCAAATGGTGTTGTTTACGCAACAAAGCCACTTTCTGTTCACGGTGTATTAGTTGACAATTTTGCATTTAGATTTGAAAATGGTAAGGTTGTTGAGGTTTTATGTGATAATAAGGATCATAATGATGTTCTTGAAAAGCTAGTTTCTACTGATGAGGGAGCAGCAATGCTTGGAGAGGTTGCATTAGTTCCATATGATTCACCAATAAATCAGACAGGATTATTATTCTATAATACATTATATGATGAAAATGCATGCTG
>JALEQD010000059.1 GCA_022768655.1 Anaeroplasma sp. | reverse complement strand
CATGTTATTAATGAAGCATATACATCAAAATGCTCATTTTATGATAATGATGAGATAAAGAAAGATAATTATTCAGGTGATAGAATAATAAGAGGCTTATATAAAACAAGAAATAATAAAATAATTAATGCAGATGTAAATGCAGCATTAAATATATATAAAAAATATATATTAAAAAGTAACTCAACAAATAATAAAATAGATTATTTAATGAGTAGAGGTCTAACAATACCTAATAGAGTATTAGTCACTCTTTAGATAATAAAAGCACCCTATATCCACGATATAAGGTGTATCTAATGATATTAATATTTCGTTAAAATAGGCGAATGCCTAGATGAATAAGTTATTTTTTGAATAAATTATTCATTTTGTTCTTTACGATTTTTTCTTAATTGCTTTTTTTGATGCAAGAAATATTGTATAATAAAATAAGGTGGTGTTTCTATGGAACAAATTATTCAATTTTTTAACGATAATATAGTTGCTAAAATAATTTTAGATGGCTATTTTGCATTACTTATAATAAGCTTTATAATATTCATTTTCTTGAAATTTAAGAAAGGGTTTAGTTTTATTATTATTGGCTTTATTGTTTTTGGAATTTGTTATTTATCAGAACAATTAGATTTATCGTTATCAAAGGCTTTATATACTCCAATAATGTCTTCTTATATCATCATTTGTGTAATAATATTAGCACCTGATTTTAGAAAATTAACTGAATATCATAAAAAGAATGATAATCGAAATGATATGATAGTTTCCTCTACTCAGGATACTAAAGAGGCTATTGCTGATGCTGTATTTCATATGTCATCTATGAAGGTTGGTGCCTTAATAACATTAGAACAGCATAATTCACTAGATCAGTATGCTGAAAGAGCAGTTCCTTTAAATTCTGATATCACAAAGGAGCTTTTAGAACAAATATTTATTAAGGATTCACCATTACACGATGGTGGTGTTATCATAAGAGGTAATAAAATAGTTTGTGCTTCAGCTTACTATGTTTTAACTCAAGATGACTCATTAGATAAAACAGTAGGTTCTCGACACAGAGCCGCTGTAGGTATATCTGAAATTACAGACTCATTAACTATTGTTGTATCTGAAGAAACAGGAATTGTTCATGTAGCTAATGCTGGGTTTATGAAAGTAATGGATAATAAAAATGAATTATTAGAATATTTAAATTTATATTTAGGAAAATAAGGAGGGCTATTATGAATATTATAAATATTATTGTTGAATTAATTACTTGTCCTTTTTCTATTTTATTTAGAACTAATATTAGTGGTTCAAATTTTTATAAATTTGCTAAACCTATAATTATATTTTTATTATCACTAGTAATTGTTGTTGTTTTACTTTTATTAGTGTATAGAGAACAAATATTTAGTAGCTAGGAGGTTTTTATATGATTAATCAAAATTTAATAGTTGCTATAATATTTTGTATAATTGCAATCGCAATATTAATCAAGCAATCTCTAATTTACAAAAGATTTTTAAAGGGAAGAATATTATTATTAGCCTTTTTAACATTTTTAACTACCTTAATTATTTTTTTCTATGGTGAGGTAGATGATAATATTAAGAATATATTTGATTGGACATTAATTGCTATTGAAGTAGTAATTGGTATAATTATTTTCTTAACATTTGATTATTCTATTTTTAGACAAAAATATCAATTTGAGCTTACAAAATCGTTAGATGAATCAAAGCTTTATGTTGTTTTGGATAAAAAAGAAAGAATTAAAGAAATGTCTTCTTTGTTACTTAAGGATTTAAATTTAGAATTTAGTGAATGTCATGGAAAAAATTTTTTTGATATATTAGAAGCTAAATATAGAATAATTGGCTTTAATGATCAGGAATGCTATAAGGATGATATAAAAAAATATTATTATCATTATGAAAAAAAGGTTAATCCAGATGATAAAAATAAGATAGAACTAATTTTGCAGGATGATCATGCAAAGGAAAGTGCTATGCATTTTTTTGAAAGCTTAATTTATAAGGGTAAATCATATAAAGGTAGAATTCTTATTGGTGAATTAAAAAATGAAGACAATTTAATTGGTATTGAAAAGGATTTAGCTTCAACATCTTCAGAACTTGAAATTATAAAAAATAGATTTGTAACCTTACTTCAAAAAACTAATGAGGGTGTATTTTTTAATAATTTAACAGATGGTTATATTTGGTGTAATGATACATTAGTTAAAAAGCTTTCATTAAATGGAAATAGTCTTGATACAAATTCTTTTTATAAACAAATCCATCCGGATGATATTGCCTTATATAAGGAATCATTATCAAATTTGAAGGCTACAGATTATTCAATATCATATCGTTTTAATACTGGTACAAATTATATTTACATTAAAGAAGAAGGAAGAAAGCTTGTAATAGGTAAAAACATTGAGCTTTGTGGAATAATGACACCATTAGATGATTATAAATTTAGTAAAACAGATACTATTTTAGATAATATCTATGGTGAACCTGAAATGCTTCAAAGATTAGATATGCTTGAGCGTGGCGAAAAAATATTTGAGGTTGTATATTTTAGAGTTGATTCTATTCCAGAAATTAATGAGACATTAGGTCGTGCCATAGGAAATACTATGCTATCTCAATATGTTCAATTTTTTAAGCAAAATTTTGTTACAGATAATCAAATATATAGAATATCAGGATTGGAATTTGTAGCATTTGTTACTGATTATCGAAAAATGGATATGCTAAAGAATAATTTAGTTAATGGTGAAAAAATGCTTCATGTACATGCAGATTATTTAAATCAAAAGGTAGATGCAGAAGTATTTATGGGAATATCTAGAAGTGATGATTTACCTAGTCATAAGGATACACTGAAAAATGCAAAAGAGGCTTTAAAGTTTGCTAGTAATCCAAAGTTTAGTTCAAATTTTGCATTTTATAAGGATATAAGATAATGACAAAAAATGAAGCAAGAGTGCTTGCATTAGAATTAAGAAAAAATGAAAATACTATGCTGGAATCCGAAAAAACTATTAAAGCCATTGTTGAATCAAATATTTTAGATGCTTATGATAATATAGGAATATATTATCCTATAAAAAATGAAATAAATATTTTAAAGCTTTTAGATATTTATCCTAATAAGAAATTTTATTTACCAATAACAAGTGATGAAATAAATTTTGTAAGATATGAAAAAGATGATATATTAAAAGATGGTATGTTTAATACAAAGGAGCCCATAGGAAAAATAGTAGATAGAAATACAATAGATTGTTTTATTATTCCTTGTGTGGCAATAACTACTGATAATAAAAGAATAGGATATGGTAAAGGCTATTATGATAGGTATCTTCAGGGCTATAAAGGCTTAAAAATAGGTATTTGTTATGATAATATGAAAAATGTTGATGTAAAGGCTGATTTATTTGATGTTATTGTAGATTATAAGTTTTAACTATTTCAAAATGGAGCAATATATGGTTAGTGTTATTTTATTGATGGCAGGAAAAGGGACAAGAATGAAGGAAAATATTAATAAAGTTTTATTACCATTAGGTGATAAAATGATATTTCAATATCCTCTTTCATTATTTGTAAAATTAGATTTTGAGGTTATATGTGTTATTTCAAAAGGCGATGAAGAAATTGTAAGAAAAAATATTCCAAGCCAGGTTAAGCTTGTTTATGGTGGAAATACACGTCAGGAAAGTGTATATAATGGTTTGATGGAATGTACTGGAGATTATGTATTAATCCACGATGCTGCTAGAGCTTTTATTTCTTTAGCTACAATTAACAAAATAGTTGAAAATAAGAATAATAATGAGGCAATATTAACGTATCTAAATGTTAAGGATACAATTAAAATAAAAAATGGTGAAATAGTATCAACATTACCAAGAGAAAGCTTAATTGCGGCTACTACGCCACAATGTGCGTCAAAAGAATTATTTTTAGAGGTTTATAATTTAGCAAAAAAGGATAATTTTATTGCGACTGATGATGTTTCATTAATAGAAAAATATAGACCAGATGTTAAAATTAATTATATTTTAGCTAATGAGGAAAATTTTAAAATTACTACTCCTTTAGATCTAAAGCTTGCAAAATTAATAGTGGAATAATTGGAGGTATAAAATGAGGATTGGTCATGCATGGGACACTCATAGGCTTGTTGAAGGTAGAAAGCTTATTTTGGGTGGAATAGAAATCGAAAGTAAGGTTGGCTTACTAGGACATAGTGATGCTGATGTAGTATTACATGCTGTATCAGAAAGCTTATTAGGATCACTTGCATTAGGTGATCTTGGTACACATTTTCCAGATAATTCTGAATCTACATTAAATATGGATTCGAAAATCATTTTAAGAAAATGTTATGATATGGTATTAGAAAAAGGATATCATTTAAATAATTTAGATTTAACAATATATTCTCAATATATTAAAATAGCTCCAATAAGAATTAAGATGGAAGAATCGATTGCTAGTATTCTTAATGTTGATAAGGATATGATTAGTGTTAAAGCTACTACCTATGAAAAAATGGGTTTTATTGGTAGAGGAGAAGCTATTGCTTGTGAATGTGTTTGCTTGGTCGAAAAAAATGTATAAAAAATCTTTTATTATTGTTTAAAGTGATGTATAATATAGACAAATATAAGAAAGGGGAACAAATATGACTTTTGACAAGTGGTTTAATAAACAAAGTAGATTAATTCAAATCATCTTATTATTAATTCCATTCGTAAACTGGGTTGTTGAAATTCTAGTTAGATTAAGTGCATTATTAAGAAAGCCTAATCTAGTTAATGCTCTTGGATGTGTATTTGGAATTATTATTCCTATTTTTGGATGGATTGATTTAGTATGGTGTTTATTATTTAAGCATTTATTACTTTGTGATTAGTTTGTTTTGGACCTTTTTAAAAAGGTCTTTTTTTGAAAAAAATGAATTTTTAGTTTGCTTAAACGATATATTAAAAAAGTTGGAGGGTTAAAAGTATGGCTTTTTGTACAAAATGTGGTAAAGAAATTGAAGAGGGAGCAAAATTTTGTCCTTCTTGTGGGGCAGCTGTTTCTTCAAATGAAGATAACTATCAAAATTTCAGTAAAGTGGTAGTTGATGAAAAAATCAGTCCAAAATCAAAGATTGCTGCTGGATTACTTCAAATTTTCTTAGGTTCATTTGGAATTGGTAGATTCTATACTGGTCACATTGGACTTGCTGTTGCACAGTTAATTGTATCAATAATCACTTGTGGTATTGGTGGTATCTGGGGCTTTATTGATGGAATTGTTATGCTATGCTCAAGTGACTTCAGAGATTCTGATGGCTTATTAATGAAATAAAAAAATATCTTTTTATATTTTGTATATTAATTTTTTCTCTAAATTATCTAATGTAATTTAGAGCTTTTTTCTTAATGGTTATGTGTAGAATAATATCTATTTACATAAAATAAGATATCATTATGTAGAAAAATATATAAAACATAATCAATAATATTACTTGAATAGGTTTATTTAAAAATATATATTTGACATATTTTTTATATTTTTCGAATAAAATTTTATGGTGATATATTTGAAAATAAAAGAAGGAATATTAAAGGATGAATTTATTAGTCTTGATACATTAGAGGTTGATTTTGGGAATACTACCTTTTATATTTTAGCTGGATATGGTGGATTTGCGATGTGTGGTGCACTTAATGTTGATGTGTATAATAGTGAAAAAATGAAGGATAGAAGGGTAATATGTATGAGAGCACTAGGAGTACATAGCTTAGAGGAATTATATGAGGCTAAAATCGCAGAAGTAAGCTCATATGC
The DNA here is from genome assembly GCA_022768655.1 of Anaeroplasma sp. Taxonomy (GTDB): domain Bacteria; phylum Bacillota_I; class Bacilli_A; order Acholeplasmatales; family Anaeroplasmataceae; genus Anaeroplasma. The sequence goes on along the minus strand of JALEQD010000059.1, from coordinate 14,138 downwards.
ACTATCTTTAGGAATAACTAAAGAAATGAGAGTATCAGATGCGTTTAAGATCCTTGCTTTTAAGTAAATTATTTTGGTTATTACTTATTTTTTCTATCCTTGTGATAATTAGGCTTGCTACAGGATATTTTTCAAATGCTGTAAAGGTATATACAACCTCAATAGTTAGAAATTATGCAGAAGCAATGATTGCAGAAGCAGTAGATGAAAATGTAGTTGCAAATATGAAGGATGTTAATTTTTTTATCAAGGAAAAGGATAGTGATGGCAAGGTTTCTTATGCATATTTAAATTCATATGTAGTAAATAAAATTAGAAACGATACAATAAAGTTTACGGATAAAGCAATAGAAAAAATTGATTCATCAGAGGATTTTGATTCTATTGATATACCTATGGGATATTTTTTTGGCTTTAGGTATTTTTTTGTAGATAAAATTAAGGTTCCATTAAAAATAGATGTTATTGGAAATCAGGATGTTGAGATTAGTGTTGATGCCAACGATTTGGGAATTAATACAACTATGATTGAAATAAATTTATTTGTCGCGATTGATATACAGGTTGTTATACCTTTTCAAGAAAATATTACTAGAACTGAGGTTACTATTCCACTTGCTATAGAGATTATGAATAATGATGTCCCATATTATTTGGGATAAAAAATAATTTTGTAACAATTTTGTGACAATAATAACTTTTATATTTTTAACAAATAATGTATAATATATATTGGTGGTTTATCATGGTATTTAAGAATAAAAAAGGTATGTTTCAATTACAAAGGAATTTTAGAGATTCTTTTAATGAAGAAGCATTTATTGAAAAATATATTGAAGAATGTATGGATCGTTATTTATATATAGTTGGAGATATTTCTTCAGGAATATTGAGATTAAAGGGATTTGATGATAATCCTAAGAGTAAAAACTATTATGGTTTTATTGATAATTATTTAGTTGATTCATGTCCTTTAGGATGCCCATATTATGTTTTAAAGCATATTAAAAATGAGCAAGAATATGAACGTTTGTTAAAGCATCCTAAGAATGTTGATACATCAGGATTATCTATTACACCAATTGTAAAAGAAAATTATGATAAAGAATCATTGATTTTAAATACTACTCCAAAAAGTAAGCCAAATATTGTTATTGATATTAATAAAATTAATGCTATACCAAAAGGTGAATTGGCTGATGATTTGAAGGAATTTATAAAATTAGATAAGAATAATAATACACCATCAAAGCAAACTGAAAAGCAAGAAGGAGAATCATCACAAACGTTTGTTTCCTCAAGTCCTGATTTCGATCCTTCAAAAGTAAATAATAAGTATAGAAATAAGCCTAATAAAGGCAATAATCAAAATAATAATAATAACAGAAGAAATAGTTATAATAGTCAAAATAATGTAAAGAATAATAATAATGACAATAAAAGATTTAATAAAAATAAATCTAATCAAAAAACAAATTATTCAAGGTAATTGAGGCTTTATTATGGAAAATGATAAAATAGTTGAAGAAATTAAAAAAATATTAAATAAAATACGCCCTTATTTAAATTCTGAGGGTGGAGATTTAGAATTTATCGATTATAAAGATGGAATTGTATATATTAAAATGTTAGGAGCTTGTCAAGATTGTGGAGCTTTAGATTCAACTTTAAAGGATGGAATTGAGGCTTTATTAGTTGAAAATGTTCCTGAGGTTATTGAAGTTAAAAATATAGTTGATGAGGTATAAGTATGTTTTATGCTATTGTAGTGGAAGATGTTGAAAAATTAATAACTGTAAGAGCTATGCAAATATTGATTATTAGCCTTTTTTCTATGTTTTTTACTCAATTGATAAAATTTGCAATTTATTCAATTAGAGAAAAAAAGCCAGTATGGCGTATGCTTATTTCTACTGGTGGTTTTCCTAGTTCACATACAGCATTGTGTATTACATTATGTATTACACTTGGAATGTTTCAATGGCATGATTTAGGTGGAAAGCTTGATTGGTCTTTTCCTGTTGCGGTGGTTATATCAATGATAATTATTCATGATGCTATGGGAGTACGACTTGAAGCTTCAAAGCATGCAAAAATATTGAATAATATGACAGAGGATTTGCCAGAGGAGGAAAAGTATAAGCTTGGCTTTGGCAAAAAGGGACAGCTTAAGGAAATGCTAGGACATAAAGGCGTTGAGGTTTTAGGCGGTATTATTGTTGGTACAATAATAGGTGTAGCTGGCTTTTGGGCTTTTGTTTTTATAGTTTAAAGGAATGGATAAAATTTATCCATTTTTTTTATTTTAATATAAAGAGCAAAGTGGTATAATATAGATAAGTTATAAACTATTTTATTAATTTAGGAGGAATTTTATATGGAAAACAAATTATCTTTAGATATAACTCGAACTAAAGCCTTCTTTACAGAAGAACAATATGAGAGTGTAAAAAAGGAAGTAATAGAGGCTCACAAGGTATTAAGAGCTAAAAATGGTAAGGGAAATGATTTTTTAGGATGGTTAGATTTACCTGTTTCATTTGACAATAGAGAATTCTCAAGAATTAAGCAAGCTGCAGCTAGAATAAAGGAACAATCACAGGTTTTACTTGCAATTGGAATTGGTGGTTCATATTTAGGTGCAAAATCAGCAATTGAAATGCTTAAAAAATATTTTAATCAAGAGGGTGTAGAGGTAATATTTGTTGGTAATCAAATATCATCAACATATGCTTCTCAATTATTAAAATATCTTGATGATAAGGATTTTTCAATTAATGTAATATCAAAATCAGGTACAACAACAGAACCTGCTATAGCATTCCGTATTTTTAAGGATTATATGGAGGCTCGTTATGGTAAGGAAGAAGCAAAGAAAAGAATTTATGCAACAACAGATAAAGCAAGAGGAGCTTTAAAGACACTTGCGACTGCTGAAGGATATGAAACATTTGTTGTTCCTGATGATGTTGGTGGAAGATTCTCAGTATTAACTCCTGTTGGATTATTGCCGATAGCAGCAAGTGGCGTTGATATTGATGAAATGATGAATGGTGCTAAGGATGCATATTTAAAATATATGGAAACTGATGTTGAAAAGAATGATGCTTTAAAATATGCACTTGTAAGAAATGTTTTATATCGCAATGGTAAAAAGCTTGAAATGCTTGTAAACTATGAGCCTAAATTAAATTATTTTGCTGAATGGTGGAAGCAATTATATGGCGAATCAGAGGGTAAGGATGGAAAGGGTATTTGGATTACTTCTGCATCATTTTCTACTGATTTACATTCATTAGGACAAATGATTCAGCAAGGTGAAAGAACATTATTTGAAACTGTAATTAATGTGGTATCACCAGAAGAGGATATTGTTATTAAGGAAGATAAAGATAATTTAGATGGTCTTAATTTCTTAGCAGGAAAGACAATGGATTATGTAAATAAAATGGCAATGACTGGTACAATTCTTGCTCATGTTGATGGAGGAGTACCAAATATCAAAATCACTGTTCCTAACATTTCTGCATATACATATGGATATATGGTATATTTCTTTGAGCTAGCTTGTGGTGTATCAGCTTATACTCTAGGTGTTAATCCATTTGATCAGCCAGGCGTTGAAAATTACAAAAAAAATATGTTTGCATTACTTGGAAAGCCAGGCTACGAGGATATGAAAAAAGAGCTTGAATCAAAACTAAAATAAAGAAAATCAAATAAAAAAAATGTCCTATTTTAAAAGGCTTGAACAGCAATTTTAAAATAGGATTTTTTCTATATAAAATGATAGAATTTTAATTAAAACATGATATAGTTTTAAATGCTAGTTTTCACCTAATATACAAAAATCGACTTTTTGTGCGTTATAAACAAAATTTATAGTTTTTTTCGAAAATATCGCGAAAAAAATACAAATATACCAAAATGTACGTCAAACAAAAACAAATATAAAAATCAATGGTAAAAAAACATATTTTCAATAAATAAATTTTATGGAAAACTTGTAAAATAATAAAATAAATAAATACAATAATTAATGATTGAAACGGGTATACTTTAATGTTAAAATTCAACTATAAAAGAGGTGTTTTCGATGAGTCAAGTTGTAATCATTAAAAAGGATGGCACCTTAGAACCTTTTAAAGTTGAAAAAATTAAAAAAGCTGTTTCTAAGTCTGCATCAAGAGTTTTAATAAAATTTACTGAAGAAGATCTAGAAAATATTGTTAATACGGTTATTTCTAGTATAGAAGAAAAGAAATTAGAAAAAGTAACTATTGCTCAAATGCATAATTTTGTTGAGGGTTCACTTGAAACTCATTTTCCGTCTGTAGCAAAGAGTTATCGTGATTATAGAAATTATAAGCAGGATTTTGTACATATGCTTGATGAAGTATATATGAAGAGTCAATCTATTATGTACATTGGTGATAAGGAAAACTCTAATACAGATAGTGCATTAGTATCTACAAAAAGAAGCTTAATATATAATCAACTAAACAAGGAGCTATATAAAAAGTTTTTCTTAAATGTTGAAGAACTTCAAGCAATTAATGATGGATATATTTATGTCCATGATATGTCTGCAAGACGTGATACAATGAATTGCTGTTTATTTGATGTTGAAAATGTGTTACGTGGCGGATTTGAAATGGGTAATATTTGGTATAATGAGCCAAAGAGTCTTGATGTTGCTTTTGATGTTATAGGAGATATAGTTTTATCAACTGCCGCTCAGCAATATGGTGGCTTTACTGTTCCTTCTATTGATTTAATTTTAGATGAATATGCTGAAAAGACATTCCAAAGACAATATCATAAATATGTTGGATTGGGTTTAACTAGAGTAAAGGCAAACGAACAAGCTATTGAAGATGTTAGAAATGAATTTAAGCAAGGCTGGCAGGGACTAGAATATAAGTTTAATACTGTAGGCTCAAGCCGTGGAGATTATCCATTTATTACAGTTACCTTAGGTACTGGTACATCTCGTTTTGCTAAAATGTGTACTATGGAGTGCTTGAAGGTAAGAAGAGGCGGACAAGGCAAGCCAGGAAGAAAGCGTCCTGTATTGTTCCCAAAAATTGTATTCCTATATGACAAGGATTTACATGGCCCTGGCTGTGTAAATGAGGATTTATTTGAAGAAGGCTTACTATGTTCTTCTAAAACAATGTATCCAGATTGGCTAAGCTTAACTGGTGAAGGCTATGTTCCTTCTATTTATAAAAAATATGGTAAAATCATTTCTCCAATGGGTTGTAGAGCATTTTTATCTCCATGGTTTGAACGTGGTGGTGCTCATCCTGCAGATGATGATGATCAGCCAGTATTTGTTGGTAGATTTAATATAGGTGCTGTTTCTTTACATTTACCTATGATTTTAGCAAAGGCTCGTAAGGAATCAAAGGATTTCTTTGAGGTATTAGATTATTATTTAGAAATGATTCGTAAATTACATTGTCGTACATATGATTATTTAGGTGAAATGCGTGCATCTACTAATCCACTTGCATATTGTTATGGTGGTTTTTATGGCGGTAATTTAGGAATTCATGATAAAATTAAGCCTATTTTAAAGAGTGCAACTGCATCATTTGGATTTACTGCTTTAAATGAGCTTCAGGAGCTTTATAATGGTAAATCAATTGCTGAAGATGGAGAATTTGCTTTAAAAACATTACAATATATTAATGATAAGATTGCTCAATTCAAGGAGGAAGATGGTCATTTATATGCAATGTATGGTACTCCAGCAGAAAATTTATGTGGTTTACAAATAACTCAATTTAGAAAGAAATATGGTATTATTGAAAATGTTTCCGATAGACCATATGTTTCAAATTCATTCCATTGTCATGTATCAGAGGATATTTCTCCAATTGAAAAGCAAGATAAGGAACAAAGATTTTGGGATTTAGCAAATGGTGGAAAAATCCAATATGTTAAATATCCTATTGATTATAATATTGATGCTATTAGAACATTAATTAGAAGAGCAATGGATAAGGGCTTCTATGAGGGTGTAAACCTATCACTAGCATATTGTGAGGATTGTGGACATCAAGAACTTTCTATGGATGTATGTCCAAAATGTGGTTCAAAGAACCTAACAAAGATTGAAAGAATGAATGGTTATCTATCTTATTCTAGAGTCAATGGAGATACTCGTTTAAATGATGCCAAAATGGCTGAAATAGCAGAAAGGAAGAGTATGTAATGCGTTATCATAATATAACTAAAGACGATATGTTAAATGGTAGCGGATTACGTGTTGTTTTATGGGTGGCAGGCTGCGGGCATCATTGTCCTGGATGCCAAAACCCAATTACTCACGACCCAAATGGAGGAATTCCATTCGACGAGGATGCTAAAGAAGAAATCTTTGCTGAATTAAGAAAGGATTATGTTAGTGGAATTACCTTTAGTGGTGGTGACCCACTACATCCAGTTAATGTAAATGAAATTGGTGAATTAGTTGCTGAAATAAATGCAAAATTTCCAAATAAAACAAAATGGCTATATACAGGCTATACCTATGAGCAAATCTCATCATTACCATTTATTTCAATGCTTGATGTTGTTTGCGATGGTAGATTTGAAATGGATAAATTCGATCCGAAAATTCATTGGGTTGGAAGTACAAATCAAAGAGTAATAGACATTAAGGCTACTAAAAAAGAGGGAAGAGTAGTAATTTATAAGGATGGTTCTATCAATGGATAATTTTAAAAGAATAGCTCGTTTTGAAATTGTTTCTTTTGACCAATTTAAAAATAGCTTTGAAGATAAAAATGATGATGAAATAAAAAAAATATATGAATCATTATCTATTCCAAAAAGAGCTACAAAGGGTTCTGCTGGATATGATTTTTATGCACCATTTGATATTTGTTTGGCTCCTGGACAAACAATAAAAATACCAACAGGTATTAGAGTATATATGGAAGAAAATTATGTCCTAAAGCTATATCCAAGAAGTGGATTAGGCTTTAAATATCGTCTTCAATTAAATAATACAGTTGGAATAATTGATAGTGATTATTATTATTCTGACAATGAAGGTCACATATTTGCAAAAATCACAAATGATTCAAATGAAGGAAAAACTGTTACTATCACAAAAGGAACAGGCTTTATGCAAGGAATATTTGTTGAATATGGTATCACATTTGATGATGATACGACATCAGTTAGAAATGGTGGATTTGGATCTACAAGTAAAAAATAAAAAGTCTAACAACCGTTAGGCTTTTATTTTTAGGTATAAATTGGTATAATACTATCGAAAACGAGGAAAAATTATGAATAAAAAAAGAATTTTATTAATCACTACTGGTGGAACTATTGCAAGTAAGGACAATGGTCTTGGTCTTACTCCTCAAATCAACAGTAAGGAAATATTGAGCTATCTTGATGATATTTTAGATGTTTGTGATATAGATACATATGAATTATTTAATTTAGATAGTACTAATATAAATTATTATCATTGGCTTAAAATGGTTGAACTTATTGAACAAAAATATGATGAATATGATGGCTTTGTAATGACACATGGAACTGATACAATGGCATATACTTCAGCTGCCTTGTCATATTTAATTCAAAATTCAAGAAAGCCAATAGTTTTAACTGGTTCGCAAAAATCAATATATATGCGTGATTCTGATGCCAGATGCAATTTAAAAAATGCGATTGTATTTGCAAGTGATGATAGGGCAACAGGTGTTTCTGTTGTTTTCGATAATAAAGCTATCTTAGGTACACGTGCGAAAAAAGTAAGAACAAAGAGCTATAATGCATTTAATAGTGTTAATTATCCCGAAATTGCAAGAATTAGAGATAAAAAGGTTAATTTTTATATACCAGATGTAATTGAAGGAAAACCAATATTTTATAAAAATATTAATCCAAGTGTTTTTGTATTAAGATTAATTCCAGGGATGAGCTTAAAGATATTTGATTTTATTTTAAAAAATTATGATGCGATAGTGGTAGAATCATTTGGTGTTGGTGGTATACCAATGTATGATGAAAAGGAATTTTCTGACGCTATTGAAAAATTGATTTTAGCCAATAAAACTGTCGTTATTACGACACAGGTTCAATATGAGGGCTCTGATTTGTCATTATATCAGGTTGGTAAAAAAATTAAAGAAAAGTATGAATTACTAGAGGCCTATGATATGACAATAGAAGCTTTAGTATGTAAGCTTATGTGGATTAGAAGTCAAACAACTAATCAAAGCAAAATCAAAGAGATGCTTTATACACCTATAAATCATGACATATCAATTTAATTTAGTTTATGATAAAATATTAATAACAAGGAGATAGAGAATATGAACTTTAAAATTGAATTACCTGAATTTGTAGAAAAATATTATTCTATTATTGATTTTGGAGCAAAATCTGATAGAGAATTTAATAATCAAAAGGCAATTCAGCTAGCTATTGATACAGCATCACAAAATGGTGGTGGAATAGTTGTTATACCAAATGGCTATTATTTATCTGGGCCAATTGAGCTTAAAAGTGATGTAAATTTACATTTAGAAAATAACGCCTTTTTACAATTTACTAAATCAAAGGAAGAATATCCTTTAATTTGGACAGAATACGAAGGAATAAAAAGAATTCGTGCTGTATCTCCTATTAGTGCAAAGAATCAAAAGAATATAGCTATCACTGGTAGTGGTATAATTGATGGTGCGGGCGATTTATGGCGTGGAATTAAGCAATTTAAGCTAACAAAAAAGGAATGGGAGCGTTGTTTAAAGAAAAGTCCATATGTTATTGAAGGAAAGGAAGGCGGAATTTGGTGTCCAACAAAAACCTATTATGAAGGAGTTTTAAAAGGAGAACCAAATTATGATGATCCAAATGCATTAGCAATTGCATCAGAAAATTATGATGTCTATCGTCCTGTTTTAGTTTCATTAATTGAGTGTGATAGAATATTAATTGAAGGCCTAACAATTCAAAATTCTCCAGCATGGAATATTCATCCATTATATTGTACAAATTTCACATTGAAAAACGCTAATATAAAGAATAAATTTTCAGCTCAAAATGGTGATGGTATTGATTTAGAATCTTGTCAAAATTGTGAAATTGCTGATACTATTTTCGCTGTAGGCGATGATGGAATTTGTATTAAATCAGGAAAAAACAAAGAAGCAAGAAAGAAAAAAGTACCTACAAAGAATGTATGGATTCATGGATGTAAGGTTTTTGATGCCCATGGTGGATTTGTTGTCGGAAGTGAAATGAGTAGAGGAGTTTCAAATATTATTGTTGAAGATTGTATTTTTAGTGGTACAGATATCGGTGTTCGCTTTAAATCAGCAATGGGACGCGGTGGTGTTGTTGAAGATATTACAATTAAAAATATTTATATGTCAAATATAATAGAAGAAGCAATGATATTTACAATGGGCTATGTACTTGTAAATATCGAGGATGCTAATGAAGGTAAAAATGAACAATTTGGTAAAGAGGATATTCCTGAATTTAAAAATATTCATTTAGAAAATATTATTTGTAATAATTCTAACACTGCTATAAAGATTAATGGCTTAGAATTACTTCCTATTCATGATATTACAATCAAAAATTCTAGCTTCTATGCTAATAAGAGCCTAGATTTAAAACTATGTAAAAATATTATTTTGGATAATGTTGAAATAACTACAAAAGAGAAAAGAGCATTATATAAAAATGAAGTCTTTTCAGCATAATCAATATATAATATCTATTCTTAATTTTTTAAAATATTATAGTATTCCAATAATATTACTGGTTATTTATTCTATATTTGCAGTATATTTTAAGTTTGATGGCTGCATATCAAAGCTGATATTTGGACTTCCTTGTCCTGGATGTGGCCTATCACGTGCTGGTATTTCATTATTAATGCTTGATTTTTCAAAAGCATGGCATTATAATCCAATAATTTTTTTAATACCATTTATGTTGTTGTTACTTATTTTTAAGGATGTTGAATGGGTGAATAAAATTTTTAAGAAAAAAATATTATGGATAATTATATTAATATTAATAATTTCTTGTTACATTGTAAGAATGATTATGTATTTTCCAAATCATGATGTTTTATGCTTAAATTATAATAGCTTATTATTTAAAATATTTAATATATCGAAAACATAATTTTTAATTATGCTTTTTTGCAATAAAATAAAAAAAATGCTTGTATTTATAAAATATGTATGTTATGATAATAGAGCTGTCGTATGGCAGTAAGGCACATTACTCCGCTGGCAACATGGGATTTATTGGCTATGAGTTATGTTATTAGGAGAACAAGATATATGGCAAACGCAAAAGGTCAAGCATTAATTAATGAAATTACTGCTCAATACTTACAAGATCGTCCAAGCTTCCGTCCTGGTGATAATGTAAAAGTATTTGTTAAGATCGTTGAAGGTGAAACTCATCGTATCCAAGTATTTGAAGGTTTAGTTATTAAACGTCAAGGTGGGGGTATTTCTGAGACTTTCACAGTAAGAAAAATTTCTTACGGAATTGGTGTTGAACGTACTTTCCCTGTTCATACGCCATCAATCGACCATATCGAAGTAGTTAGAAAAGGTAAAGTTCGTCGTGCTAAATTACACTACATCCGTAACCTTTCAGCTAAGGCTGCTCGTATTAAGGAACGTCGATAATTGTGAGACCGAGTTTGTTTACTCGGTCTTTTAATTTTATAAAAATTTACAGATTTTTTATTATAATTTTATAATCAGTCAAAAAAATGAAAAAATATTAATGTATGTGAGGTGAGGATAATGGAAAATGTGTATAATTTAATTTGTAATAACATAAATGACTTTTTTGATTTATTACATAAAACAAATATTTCTAAAAAGGAATTACATGAAAAACTAAATATTTTAATTGAAGAAGAAAAAATTATATATAAGCCATATTTTGATAAATATTATCCTCTTTATAAAGCTACATTAAATGTTAAAGAGGAAGGATATGCTTTTGCTAAGGTAGAAGGCTTTGATGATGATTTTTATGTTCCTAAGGATTTTTTAATGGGGGCATATGATGAAGATGAGGCTTTGATTTTTCCGTACAAAAAAGGATATAAGCTCATTAATGCTGAGGTATATAAAATAATAAAAAGAGCCCACACATTTGTAATTGGAATCTTAAAATGTAAGAAAACAAAAAAAGGCTTACGCTATTATATTGTTTCAAATATGCGTTCATTTCCTGTTAAAGTTAATGTTAGGGAGGAACAAGTGGGTAATATTGAAATAGATTCTATTGTTAAAGCTAATGTTATTTACCAAGGAACTGCTTTAATTGGCGTTGATCTTGAAAGAATTGGATTTAAAGATGATCCTGGAGTTGAAATATCACAAATCGCATTAGAATATGGCTTTAAATTATCATTTGATGCTGATATTATTAATGAATTAAATGATATTTCTGATGTTGTCCTTGATTATCAAGAAAAAAATAGAATAGATTACACAAATTTAAATGTAATAACAATAGATGGTGATGATTCAAAAGATTTTGATGATGCGGTATATTTAGAGATGCTTTCTAATGGAAATTATAAGCTTTACGTATTTATTGCAGATGTAAGCGAATATGTAAAAGAAGGTTCAAAGCTTGATGAAGAAGCATTTTCTAGAGGAACATCATTATATTTAGCTGATAGAGTAATTCCAATGCTACCAAGAAAACTTTCAAACGGAATATGTTCTTTAAATGAAGGAGTTAAACGTTTAGTTTTAGCTTGTGTTATGGAACTTGATCTAAAGGGTAATTTAGTTAATTATGAAATTACTGAAGGAGTTATTAAATCGCATCACCGAATGACATATGGTAATGTGAATAAAATTTTAAATGGTAACAAAGAATTGATGAATGAATATTCTGATATTGTAGAGATGCTATATAAAATGGAGGAATTATCATCTATAATTAGAAATAGAAGATATAAAAAAGGTGGTATTGAATTTGAGGTTGATGAATATAAAATAACCCTAAATGAAAAGGAAGAACCACAGGATATTATCTTAAGAACTAGAGATAAAGCAGAAAAGCTTATTGAGGATTTCATGCTTCAAGCAAATGAAACAATTGCTTATAATATGAATATAATGAATTTACCTTGTGTTTATCGTGTTCATGAAAAGCCTGATCAGGAAAAGCTTCATAATGTGTTTGGCATTATTTCAAATATGGGAGTATCACTTAAAAATACAAAAAACGATATACATCCTAAGCAAATACAGGATGCCTTAGAGAAAATAAGTGATTCTGAGTATAAGCCAATTCTAAACAACATGCTGCTTCGTAGTATGATGAAGGCAAAATATCATGAGGTATGCTTAGGGCATTATGGCTTAGCAATGAATTATTATTGTCATTTTACATCACCTATTAGAAGATATCCTGATTTATTAACTCATCGAATAATTAAAGATACAATCATTCATCCTAACAATTTAGATTATTCTATTTCACATTTTGATAAAATTCTACCTGAAGCTTGCTTGAAGGTTTCAACTAGTGAAAGAAAAGCAATAGAATGTGAAAGAGAAGTAAATGATATGCTGTTTGCTTGGTATATGTCTAATTATTGTGGATGTAATTTTACAGGAATAATAACTTCTATTACATCATTTGGTATGTTTATTACCTTAGAAAATGGTATTGAAGGTTTAGTTTCATATAATAATATGGATGGATACTTTGAATATTTTGAAGGTGCAATGGAGATTAGAAGTAGTAATAGATCATATAAGCTAGGTCAAAGAGTAAATATTGTCGTTATAAGTGCATCAAAATCAAATAGAAGAATTGATTTTATGCTTAAAGATGATTATGATTATTATGGAGGAATAAGTGATGAAGATTATATGTTCAAATAAAAAAGCATCATTTGAATATTTCATCTTAGATACATTTGAAGCAGGAATCAAGCTAAAAGGTACAGAAATCAAATCAATTCGTGCTGGAAAATGTAGTATTAATGATGCGTATGTTATTATTAGAAATAATAAACCATATATTTTGAATATGAATATCGCAAAATATGATAATGGTAATATTTTTAATCATGATGAGACAAGATCAAGAGAACTATTATTACATAAACATGAGGTAGAAAAGCTTGCGAGTAAGGTTAAGCTTGATGGCTTAGCTTTAGTTGCGACAAAGGCTTATTTTCAAGGTTCCTTAGTTAAAATAGAGGTTGCTTTAGGAAGAGGTAAAAAGCTTCATGATAAAAGAGAAGTAATTAAAGAAAGAGAAAATAAGAGAAATATTCAAAAAGAATTGAAATATTCTGTTAGATAACTAGATATTTTTCTTTATTTATGCTATATTTTAATAGCATATCAATGGGCTTGTTTATGGATTCGCTGTGATTCAGGAAGGATTGTAAGCACGTGGGAGTAGTCTCCCTTAAAAACGTCGAGGTTTAAATAACCGCAGAAGAAAACAATGATTATGCATTCTTAGCAGGTGCTAAAACAACTGCTAACTATGCTTTCGCTTGCTAATATAATTTAAGCGACTCATCCCTAATAGTTTCCTATGCTATTAGGCTATGAGCTTATTTCAGTAGGATATATTTACCCTGTGCTACTCTAACAGGAGTAAATGAATATAATAGAGTGTAGTTAGTTTTTGGCTTGTTTGTTCGCTTAGGGCTAATGAAGATTTAGAATAAACTAAACGTGTAGAAAGCAATTTGGATTGAGTTGCATACCGGGGTTCGAGTCCCCGCAGGTCCACCAAAAAGAAAGCATAGGTTTGATACAATGTATCAAGCCTTTTTAATTGCAATAATACCTATTATTTTTGAAAATATAATTGCATATATTATAGCAAAGTATTTTAGAAATGCTTTAGTAAGAGCTAATTATACGAATGTAGAAAAAGGTATCTATGAAACTACAAGATATATTGAATTGTTTTTAAAAAATCTAATTTTTAATGGAAATTATGAACTAAAAAATAGATATTTACATATAAGATGGAATGAAAAAGAGGACATTGAATAAATAAAAGTGGATATTACGAAGAATAAAGTGGACATTGAAAAGGCTAAAATTTCTAAAACAATAAGAAAAAATATT
>JALEQD010000178.1 GCA_022768655.1 Anaeroplasma sp. | reverse complement strand
TTAGCCTCGAGTTTATCAACGAAAACACTCTGCGGTTGGTCAACATAGAGAGCCAATGCATCCTGTATATATTTCTCCATTCTGTATGGACGGCAGAAATACTTGATTATGCCAAATGGTTTCTCCGGTCCGAATAAACGGTTGGTGCGAGAAAATGCTTGAATAACATCTACGTATTTCAGAAGTTTGTCAACATACAAAGTGTTTATCCACTTTGAATCATAACCTGTGAGCATTTGTGTTACCACAATAAGCAAGTCGATTTGCTTGTTCTTCTCCAAGAGTTTGTACGGTGCTTTATGGGCAAGACGCAAAGCCACATCTTTCTTATATCTTGCGTAGGTCGACTGTTGGAAATGTTGACCAAACTTGCGGTTGTAGTCGTCGAGCATCTCAAGTATGGCATCTTCTCTATATCCGGCACTATCGTTATTGTCGATGCTGTCGTCGAAGATTGCCGCTACATTATACGACGGATAGTTCTGCTTGAACAATCGGTAGTATTCAATTGCTTCCGGTATGTTCTTTGTGGCAAGAATTGCGTGGAATTTGCCGTCGTGGCTCAACACTTGGCGTTCGCCCACTATTTTGTTCATCACTGCTATGTGATGATTTTCGGTGGTGTAGTATGAGCGAGCTTCGTCTTCAATGGCAAGAGCACTCACTCGCTCCGGGTCCATATACTTCTCGAAGATGGCTTTTTTGTCGGGGTCGGCTTGCAAATCTTCTTCGCGCTCCACTTCTGCCATTCGCAATGCCACTTCGTGGCGCATTTCGGCTTCGTCGGCTGTTGATTCTCGGTAGATGTCGAAGCCAAGCACATTTCCGTCGGGAATACCATTGGCAATGGTGTATTTTGATAGCATATCGCCAAAAATCACCTCGGTAGTGATTTCGTTTTGTGCATTTTCCTCAAATATCGGCGTTCCTGTAAAACCAAAGAGTAGTGCACGAGGGAAAGTCGTTTTGATTGACATTAGCATACCGCTGCCATTCTCGCCGCCAGTGCCTCTCACGCTACGATGGCACTCATCTACGATAAACACCACTCGTTTGCC
>JALEQD010000166.1 GCA_022768655.1 Anaeroplasma sp. | reverse complement strand
ATGTTCTCGTTATGAACTGCATTTTCTTCCAAAAAAATAACAAGAATTTGCGAAAAAAATTGCTTCGATTAGACTTTTTTTCTCAATTGAAACTTCTATTATTATAAATTCATCTCTTTTCACAAAAAAATAATCAAATTTTTACTTGAAAAATAATCGATTTATCTTTATAATTAAACACGGTAAGCAAATTGCTTCAAAAGGGGTGAAATCAATGCCAAAGACAGTAGTACGTGAAAACGAATCTTTAGATGATGCTTTACGCAGATTTAAAAGACAAGTTTCAAAAGCTGGAACTCTAGCTGAAGCGCGCAAGAGAGAATTTTATCTTAAACCAGGAATTAAGAGAAAATTAAAATCTGAAATGGCTCGCCGTAATAACAAGTCTAGAAGTTATTAATTCTAGAAACATTAGATTCAATCATGACTTTTCATTCGAAAAGTCTTTTTTTTTCTTTTTGCTCATATAATAAAAGCAGGTGAGTAAAATGATTTGTATCGATAGAAATTTATTGCGTATTCAAATTTTTGAAAAAATTGTGTCCCTTTCCGATAAAAAAATTGTCCTAATCGTCGATGGAAGACTTCTCATTATTCAAGGAATTGCAATGGTTGTTACTTTTTTAGAAAAAGATGAAATGATTGTATGTGGGTCATTTACCCATTTATATTGGGAGGATAAAGTTGAAAAATGTTAATGCGCGCTATGTATTTATATCGATTGAAAATATACGATATATCAGTCGTTTTAAACCAATTAAAAGAACAAAAAATAAAAATTTATCAATTAAAAAAAATCGATGATTATACGTATACTTTTTTTGCCTCTATTTATGCAAAAAAAAGATTAAAGATTTTCTTTCCAAGTATTGAAATTGTCAAACGAGCAGGTATCTTTTCAATTTTCCTATCGTTGATTCAATATAAGACAACTTTAATTGCGCTCGTTTTATCCACGGCCTTTTATATAATTTGTGCCTCGCGAATTTGGAAAATCAATGTAACGGGAGATAGCGAACGATTAAATTCGCTCATCTATGAACAATTGAATAAAAATGATATAAAAGTTGGGAATAAAGTCTTAGATGTGAATCGTTTAAGTGCCATACAATCAAAAATATTGTATGAGAATTATGATCAAATAGAATACTTATCCATTCAGCAAAAAGGATGTGTTATTGAAGTTAGTTTTCGCAAGAAAAGAGAAAAAACAGAACAAACCATCAAAGGTGGAAATCTTTATGCTACCAAAGATGGAATGATTAAATCATTCAATTTGTTGAGTGGCGAAAAGGTCGTG
>JALEQD010000030.1 GCA_022768655.1 Anaeroplasma sp. | reverse complement strand
CAATACAATCCATAAAGTTCATCATCAGTCATCACACCAGTTTCAGATGTTATAAAATTAACTTTGTTTTGTGTACTTATGAAATCATACATAGAAAATTTTGTTGAAAAGTACATAGAGCATTGTAATCTTTTTTTCTCTTCTTTAGACGAAAATCGTTTAACAAATAAATAATTTGTATTTTTCTGTATAGAGCCTTTTTTCTTTGGGCTGATATATTCGTATATATGTCCTGAAGGAAAAATGACGAATGGATTTTTTACACTACTTGAGTAAAATAACGGATAATTTCCTTCTTTTTCTTCTCTCAATATGTCCGTTTCCCTGAAATCAACAACTAAACCCGTTTTCATTTTGAAACCATTTGTTAGTAAAGTATCATTGAATTTACTAATCATTTTAAAACATTTTAATTCAACTTCATCTTTAATTAAATATATAAACTCATTTTTCCCAATAATCAAATTACTATCAATGTTCATTTTTGTGATTTTTTCAAAATCACTTGTGTTATTGGAAGACGTTATTAAAATATTCTTACTTTGTTTATTAGTCTTTTTTAATTTTATTATTATTGTTTCTTGAAGAACATCATCACTTTTGAAATTATTATTTCTATCAATAAACAAGTGAATTTGCTCAATCGAAGTATTCTGTAACAATTTTTTTCTGAATCTTGAAAAATATGCTCCAGATGTCCAAGAACGAGGAATAATATAAACAATTTCAGCATTGTGTGATGAATTAAAAATACTCATCCCTAAAAACAAAAAATACAAGTTTGGCGTACCATAACATATATCAGGCATTGCAGCAGCTTCAGCTGCATCTTTACTAATTTTTAAATAGGGAGGATTCGAAATAATATAATCAAATAATTTGTCTGTAGATGAATTATAGTTTTCTTTTTGAGAAATAATATAATTGTCATCAATTATCGAATAAATAAAACTAGTCCCATACGCTTCTTTTAATAGCACCAAATTATCAATCAATCTAGGAAGAATATTCTTATCGTTTTCATAACATAAAAGCTCTATTTTTTTTATACCACTTTCAAATGCTCTAACAACAAAAGCAGCAGAAAGAATACCTGTTCCAGCTCCAGGATCTAAAACTCTAATCTTATCCTTTTCTACATTAAAATCGAATAATCCAGCCATATATATCGCAGTATTAACATCAGTTAAAAACTGCCCATAATTTTTCCTAATATCTTTAGGCATATTTGAAAAAAAGGTTAATGACTCTTCATATATTTTCTTTAACATAAAATCACCTTTTTAATAACCTTAAGTATAACATAAATCCATTTGAGTTTTTATGCAATTTTATCTGCAATATTTTTTTACATAAAATTTTATCATGATATAATTTTTTTAGATTTTTTCTAATATACCATTCTCTAATTCTTTAATGTTATATATATCATCTAAAACATCAAATGTTTCTTCTAAATTATTTCTTGCATCAATCCAACCTAATCCATCTGTTATCCAAACAAATTTAAAGTTATTTATATCCTTCGATTCTAATGCTATAGTTTTATAACTACGAGCAGTTTCGTTTAATTTAGAACCTGATGATGCATAGAAATTAGTTTCAATTGCATATGTTACTCCATCTTTTATGATTACAAAATCAAATCTCTTTACCGTCTTACCAGAGTTTGATAAAGAGGCTAATGATAAACCTGTAATTTTTTCTAATTTTTTTATTTTTATTTCTTTGTAATATGTTTCATTTTTGATGTATCCAGCGTCTTGGATATACTTTTCGACAAGATTTTCCATTAGATGACCGCCACGATTCTTTCTTCCGTTAGAATCAAGTCCCACTTCAACGCCTAACACATAATCCACTAGATTATGCACTATTCTATTAGAAACTAATTCAAACAATCCAGTTTCTTTCATGAAATAGCAGTATTGTTCAATCGAATAGTTTTGCTTTTTAAAATTGTATTTGTACTTACCGTTATCATCTTGACAATAAATTTCATTTTCTCTTTTAGCTAAAAGAATTGGAATTGCATTTAAAACTTCTGGATATTTTGCAACCAAAATTCTAAAATCTTCTTCAATACTTTTAGAGCCTACGAGTGAATTTAAAATATTTAATTCAACTTTATATTCATTCAAATTATTATATGCATTATTAAAATCAACATAATATTTATAATCAGCAATACTTTCTCTAAATGTTGATAGCCAGTTATTAAAATCTTTATTTGTCATACTACCTACCTCCACATATTCTAGCATCCATCAAAATAGCATACAAATATGACGGACCCCTAAGATGTTGTATTTCTTTAGTAGAATTAAAAGGCATATATCTAAGTGCCTCTTCAAAAACAGATTTAGATAGCCACTGATTAGTTGTTGAAGGCATAATTGCTGATGCATTGTTATTTAGTTCATAAGTGAATTTTTGGCCTCTTATCTGTGAAAATGTTTCTCCAGAATGATTAATTATTTTTGACCAAATAGAATTGATATCATGCATTTTTATTATACCTCCTCATAGTTAAAGCAAGATAATCTTCAGCTTGTTCTATACCTATATATTTTCTGTTAAGTATTTTAGCTGCTATACCTGTTGTTCCAGATCCATTAAATGGATCTAAAATCAAATCACCTTCATTTGTGGATGCTTTAATAATACGTTCTAATAATCCTAATGGTTTTTGTGTTGGATGCTTACCCTCCTTTTTCTCACTTTTTGGAGTTACTGATGAAACATAAAATTCTGGTTCAACATCTTTAAAATCCCAAACATCCTTCATCTGTTTGCCATTATTTTCTTCCTTCATTTCTTCATAATTAAAAGTATGCTTCCCTTTTTTCTTTGATGTTAATTGTTTTCTAGCCCATATAACAGTTTCAGTAGAGTGAGTAAAGCATCTACAAGCTAAATTAGGACTTGGATTAGTCTTTTGCCATATTATGTTATTAATGATACTAAAGCCTTCCATTTCAAGTGCAACACCTATTGCATACACACTATGAAGCGTTGCAGATATCCATATTGTGCCATTATCTTTTAAAACTTCCCTACAAAGTCTTATCCATTTGCGATGATAATTTAATCTTTCAGTTATTTCTAAAGATTTATCCCATTCACCTTTATTAACTGATACTTGTTTTCCACCACTGCAACTAATTCCATTACTAGACAAAAAATATGGTGGATCAGCAAATACCATATCTATTGATTTTGGAACAATCTTTTTAAGCACCTTAAAAGAGTCTCCCTTTATTAAGGCAAACTCCTCAGAATTAAAATATAGACTTTTTTTAGAAACACTTAAATCCATATTTTATATACTCCTTTTAATAATTTGTAATAATAACTTCTTCAACTGCACCACGACCTGATGCGTTAGAATTAATCATACGTTTAGCATTAATTACTTTAATATTGAACCCATCATATAGTTCATTAATAAATGCAGTATTATGATTTGATAACATACACTTAACACCACGACGAGTTAAATCTTTAAAACATTCTGCTAATCTACGTTGGTCATCTTTATTGAAGTCAAATTTAGAATATGCAGTAAATGATTCTTTATCTTCCCAAGTATCATAAGGTGGGTCAAAATAAACTAAATCGCCTTCCTTAGCATTTCTTGTTGCTTCAACAAAATCACCGCTAAGAATAGTCACATTATCGTTTCTAAAATATTCATGGATTTCTTCCATATTTTCTTTACTGTATGTATTAACCTTTTCTTTTTTTGCAGAAGGAACATTAAAGAAGCCTTTTGCATTAACTCTATATAAACCATTAAAACAAGCTTTATTCAAATAAATAGCTCTTGCTGCTCTTTTCCATAATGGCTCTAATTCAAATCTAGGATTTCTATCCCATTCTCGTACTTCATAATAATAATCTTCAGAATGGTTTGCTTCATGCTTATCTAATTCCTCTAGCATTAACTTGTATAATGCATCATCTTTAAGACAAGTATAAATAGCTAATAACTCCTGATTAACATCATTTATTGTTGCATGTTCGGGTGCTAAATCAAATAATAATGCACCACCACCAATAAATGGTTCAAAGTAATTATTAAATTTTTCTGGTAGGTTTTCTTTAAGCTTATCAAGTATTTGACGCTTACCACCTGCCCACTTAACAACTGGACTCATGCACATATTTTTCACCTGTCTAAATTGTATCATATTTTCCCCTCCATTTCATTATATAAATCTCATTTTTTAAATTTTATATTACATTGTAATATCGTAATAAAATCTCTATCACAGATTGTATTATTTGCTATTATTCCCGTACTTTATGACATTTAACTATTTTTTTAAGTATTCTGAATTATCATCAATTACATTTTTAAGCAATTCCCCATATTTAAAGAAATACTTTGATACTTTTTCTTCGTCGATATATCCATATTTTCTATAGAAAGCCTCACATATGCCCGGAATAAAATGTATTATTTCAATAAATTTAATCTTTCCTGTATATTTACCTTTATTAATATATTCATCACCTAATTCGTTATAGTCATCATATATATTTCTAACTTCATTGATTTTAACTAAATCTCTTCTACAATCTATATCTATATTTGATACATCAATATTATATTTATCTCTAACATATAACAAACACATTAATACACCATCATTCATATCACATGATCTATTATCTAAATAATCAAAATATTCAGGATTTAGTTTTCTTGCATATTCATTAATATTATCAAATTCTCCATTATATTGAGGATTTAATCTTGCTATAGTAATACCATTTTCTTTAGCAAATGCATCATTATCAGCATCTTTTAATTCGGTAAATTGATGAAATTCTTTTGAATCAATTTCTATTATTAGATTTAAGCTTTTACTATACAAATCAAAATAATAACAGTTAGATGCCAAATAATTCAACTCCAAGTCATCAATTACCATTTTTAAGTAATAATAGCATGCCGCTTGTCTTAATGAATTATGCTTATCCTCTTCATACTTATATGAATCATGTCCATTACATTTAAAACAATTAACATGATCTCTATCTGTAGGAATAAATTGATACCATCTATTGCCACATTTAGGGCACTTACAAGCAATTATAAACTCTTCAATATCTGGCTTTAGCAATTTTGGACTTATAAAATTTCTATCATAATCCCAATATTTCATAATATTAGGTCTAGTATAATGAATACTATTTCTAGACGGCTCACAGCATACCTTAACTCCTTCTACAATTCTACTTTCATTTGTATTATATTTATACATATTTCCACCTCTTTTATTCTTTCTTTTACACCTATATTTTACCATTTATAGGAACATAAAAGTGGCTTGCACAACACCAGCAAATTGTTAAAAAGACGTCATAGAACGGTAGTGTAATATTAATAAAGAATTTAAAAAAGCCTGCAAATTTTTGCAGGCCAAAATTTTATTATTGTTCAAAAATAGTGGTATATTAGCGGTATATTATATAACCATTTTATATACATTATATAGCCATTATATATACATTATATATACATTTAATGTATATTTAAAACGCTTGAAATTTCAGTATTTTTTCTCTAGTGGTATATCTATTGCATTTCATAGTGGTATATTAGTGGTACATCTATTTTAGAAATCATCTTTCTTGCTCTTCCAATTTTTTCTTTGCTTCATCGAAACTTAAATGACATGCTTTCATATACCAATCAAGCATTGTTTCCTTTCCATTAGGCTTATATTGCTCTTGATTGTTTGCTAATGCAATTCCTAGAAACATACCAATTATTGTACCATTAGCAAGTGATTTTTGTTCTATATCTCTAGGGTCTTTATAATTCTTAGGATCTAAATTATTACTTAATCTAATCTTCTCGATATTATCTGGACTATAATATAGGCTTTTTTCGATTTTTTCATATATACCTGGATTAACTTTTTGAATAAAAGATATCACTTTCGCAAAATGCTTTTTTACTTCATCTGTACTATCAATAGCATTTAATCTTATAATCGCCTTTAACATATATGATTGAAGTTTATCTAAAGGCAAAGATTTAATATAATTCATTATCGATTCATTTCTTTTACTTTCAGCAATCTTTTCTTTCTCCATCATCTTTTCAAAATTGCTTTTATAAACAGATGGATCCATATGCTTTGATTTTGATCCTTTCAATCCTCTATCAAGTCCATATTTCTTACTGACCTCATTATAATAATCATCTTGAAGTTTTGATAATTTTTGTTTACCGCTGGATTCATTTGTTGTGCCAGTAAAATGCTTTGCCCCTAAAATCCATCTGCCTTTTCCTTCCCAAAATGGTGTGACAAAAATATGCATATGATTAGGAGTCTTTTTTCCTTCAAATTGTTCATCATCATGTATAAATGCTGAATGTACATTATCCTTGCCAAAATGTTTAATTAAAAACTCTAAATTATCTTTATACCATTCTTTATATACAGCATCATCACCAATTGATTCTGAAGTTGTAAATACAATATCATATCCTAAAATAGAATTCTTTTGAACTCTAGGAACTATTGAAGTAGTATTACAACAACCGGTTGTAATATCAAAATTTTCATCAAATTCTGTATGGGTAAATAAAGCATTATTAAAATCTTTTAAATAATCACCAGTACCTCTTATTGGAGATAATCCATCACCATATTTATCTGAACAATATTTTAATGATGGCATATCTAAATTGGCTCTTGAATTGTGTTTAGTAATGTTAACTAAATAACCTTCATTCTTTATAGGTTTAATTCTAAAAATACCATAATTCATTTTAATTACCTTTCTTGATGTATCATCAATAAGCCACACCCTTGAAAAGGGGATAGTAAGTTATCCCCTTTTCAAGGATTGTCAATTCTTCGAATTTAATAAGGATGATACATCCTTTTTTTACAATCAATCAACATCTTTTATTAGATGTTTTTCTTTATTGTCATTTGATTTAGCATCAGTTGTTTTTAAGCTTGTGTTTTTATCTTTTAAACCATCAGCATAACCACTTTGATATTTTAATTCACCCTTAAGTTTTTCTATCTCAGTTCTAAGTTTTTCATTTTCTAATTGTAATTCTTTAGCCGTTGCAGAATCAATTATATTCCTCCTCAATAATAAATTTTGTTCAGATAATTCCTCTTTGTCTTTTTTTAATGCTTCTATTTGTGATTTATATTCTGCAACTTGACCTATTTGCAATTTCATCTTTTCATTCTCATCTTTGTATTTTTTGGAATCTTCATTAGCAATTTTTAATCTGTTTTTTAAATCTTCCATTTCTTCGCTAACTTTAGAAGTTGCAATTGTCTCTGCCTCATCCTTTGCACCTTGTAAAACGGTAACGAGTCTTACTATTTTACCCCAATATGCCCTTATTTCAACAAGGGTTGAATTATTATTTATATCGATTTCATCAACCATATCTAGAGCACCATTATCTATCATTAATTTCAAAAGATCTGCTTGAGTTGATTCAGGATGTTTTTTCAAATAAGCCACGACCATACTTTTATATGGTTCGTTTAATTTTGCTTGAAATTGAAAAGATTTTATATTTATTTCATTCGAATTTTCCATTTTTATTATTTCCTTTCGTTATTTATATTTTTTTAGTATACCAAAAGTAATGTGGTATTCTTAATACAATTGGTATACCAATTAATAGCATTTAGTTATAAATTAACTTATATTTTGATAAATTATGTTTGTATTGCTTTCAACTTAATCTTACATTTTGATAAAAATATGATATAATATTTTCATTAAAAGGATGTGTTTTTGATGAATGATTATTTATTGTATGGCATTCCTAAATTTCTTGATGCTGATGTGGTAAAGCATGAATCTATAACAGAAAATAGGAAAGCTATTATCCAACAAAAGAAAAAAGAACTAAATCTTACGTCAGAAGACATTGCAAAAAAACTTGGAAAATCAATTCCTGCATACAATATGCTAGAAAACAATAAAATGTCTGCAAAAGAATTACTTGAACAATTATCAAGTATTTTAAAGCTTTCTTCTGGTGAGTATGATAAAATTACTACCTTTACTGGAAACATTGTCGAAATCGGCAAAAAACACGCTTTAAATGAGGCAAGCAATTATATTTGTTCTACAATTAATCAAGCAATCTTCTCTATAATCAACAAAGACAAAAAAGACCATGAATTGTATGAGTTGGCAGTATTTCTTCTATTCACTCAAAACGTAATTTTAGATTTAAACGAAAAGTATGATAAATCCTTATTTGAAATAGCAAATAACCTTCATCAAAAATTATCATGCATTCTTCACGGTATTAATACTTCTCAAATAGATGATATAGTTTTTAATAACTATATTACTTTTAAGGATGAATTAATTAATGCAAAACAAATGTTATTAGACGGAATTAAACTTACAAATTCATCTTTTAATTATGATGAAATTTCATCTATTTCGCCAAGTACCCCTGTATATGGTGATGCATTAAAGGAATTCTTATCTAAAAGAGATTATTCCATTGACGATCAATACAACAAGCTAGATTTTGCATCCAGAATTGGCTATTCTAGAAATCAATTGTACTTGATTATTAATAACACACATCCGATTTCAAGAAAATTTGTTGAAGCAATATCAAAGACTGCAACAGTTTTCCCTGAAGAATACACTAAATTCGTTAATAATCCAGAACAAGAAATATTATCTAAAGTAATATCTTCCGAATATTTATATTTAATCAAAAATTTTAGTTCTTCTTTTCCTAGAGTTTTTTATGGAACTGGAACTCACTTAAAAACAGACTTTAATCTAAATTTATCAGAATATAAACTATCTAAAATACTAGGGAACAATTACAATTATGATAAGCTTTATAAGTTTTTATTAACTTATTTGGATCAGACAAGTTTCCCACCACCTGTTGCTATGTTTAGAGATTCTCACAACTATAATGTAAGAATAAAAAATATATTATTAGATGTACAAACAGAAATATCTATTCAAGATTTAGATAAGCTTTATACCGATATATATAATCTTTCAAATGAATTAATAATACAGTATAAGAAAGAATTTAGAAAGCCACTAAACAAGGGCGTTATCTATGATAATGGCTTAATAGTTCTATCAAACAAAAAATTATTAAAACATTTACAATAGGCTTCTCAAATTGGGAAGTCTTTTTTGTACTTTTTTCTTTATCCACGTACTTTATTCTTTTTCCTTGTACTTCTTTCTTGTACTTCTTTCTATAAAAGTGTACTTCTCTCTTAAATTTTTGTACTATATTCTTTTTTATATGCATTTTATTCTTATCATTTTGTACTTCTTTCTTTATCCACGTACTTTATTCTTATCATTTTGTACTTTTCTCTACAAATTTGTACTTTATGTTTAAAATACAGCTTCTATATATCGTAGATATATAAGATATCGTCTATAATATATTTATAATATTATTTATAAATTAATCTAAAAGATATATTTAAAAATTATTATAGCAATTATATTATCGCTATTTAGATTTTTGAAACAAATTATCAATATATTGAGTAATATTTGCAGATTCCTTCAACAATTTTTCGGTTAAATTAATTTTATAATCAATATCATCAATTGAATAACATAAGGATATATAGTAATTTTTTTTATTTATTATATTTTCCTTTTTTGAATACTCAATCAAATTAGGAATAGTAACATTTCTTGCCAGTCTGATAAGAATATAATCTTCGAAACCAAGATGATTATTAAAAAATTGAGATACAAGTAGATGCCTTGTTGCTGCTATTAATTCAGCAGCTAAAACTTCTGCATCAATAGGCTTCAAATCATCAAAAAGTTCAATTCCACGATACCATTTATTTTCGTGAGCTGGTTTTTGCATAATACTAAATGACATGTCGTTTCCTTCAAATCTGGTTTCACTAATACGCATCCTTGTGTGTTCATTTATATCATTAACAGCTGGTAAAATATATTTTGACTTTTGATCAGCAAAAGATATATATTTTTCAGAACCATCTGGGTTTTGTATCATGGTTCCACATACATAATTGAGACCTTTTGTTCCCTTTAGATGCCAAGTATAATTATATTCAGATTTTGTCCCCATCAAACTTCTAATGAATAAATATAATTTACAACCGAATATCTTTTTTAACTTTACAAATTCATCGAGTTCTATAATTGAAAAATTACCAGTTATTTTATTTTGATCAAGAATAGCAATAAATTCTTTGTTAAACTTAAAACAAACTTTATTTTTCTCGATTTTTGCGCTTTGAAATACATTATAAATTACCATTGAATATTTTTCTTTAAACTCTTTTGACATTTCTAAATAAGATTTAATTGATTCTTCTATGTTAGAAATAATTAAATCTGAATCTTCCATTGCTTGAATCACTTCATTATTTCCCCTAATTGTACTTACCGCACTATCCAGATAGTTATATGTAAAAGAGGCTTGTACTCCTTTTATAATAAGTGGAACATATTTTTCTAATAATTCTCTATTTTTCCCACCATCTGTTTTGTTAATCAAGCGAAACAAATCTCTTATTTCTATTTCTATTTCATGTTCATTTTCTTTACGAATTGTTAATAAGCACATTAGAATTCTTGCTTGTAATACTGAATCAAATGTAATAGAACTTAAAACACAATTTGGAATTTTAACAGTTGTTTTATTTAAGTTCATAGTAAAATTGAAAATGTTTATAAACAATTGTATAATTATTACGTAGTAGTAATACTACTACATAATGCTTATTTTTGCTGCCAGGCTAGATAAGCATTTTTTTATTTTTTAACATTTTCTTCCTCCAATTCTTTAATTTTAAAAAACTCATAAAAATCGCATCTTTTGACGACATATGTTTTTTTCTTTTTAGTTTCACCGGTATATCGAATTTCGCCAGGAATAATTCCTTGTGATATATATACTCTAACCGTTTGTGGATCTAAATGTGTCAATTTAGAAACTTCTGAAATTGTCATGAATACGCTCATATAAAATACCTCCTTTCTAAATATAATCAAAACTATCCATGATTCCAATCAAATAATCTAATTGGTAATCTGTATAAACATTTACTCCGATCGAATCGGAACTATGACCTGTAATCTTATCAATCACTCGTTGATCAACGCCTGCTTGTGCCATATATGTTTGTAATGTATATCTACATGAATGACTACCTGTATATTCAATGCCAAGTCTTTTCAAATACCTTCTCCATAAAACAATATATCTTGTGACATCATAAGGATTACCTGTCTTTTCATCAAATATCAAATGCTCATTCCCCAGTTCCATAAACTCTTGAAATTCATTTATTATATTTTGATGAATTGGAACCATTCTAACGCTATATTTGTTCTTTCCATGAGAAATGTAAAAATATCTCTCTTTTAGATGCACGTCTTCCTTTTTTAATTGTAATAATTCAGAAATACGAACGCCAGAATACAACTGCATCTTAGCTATTTTTTCAAATCTAGTCTCAGCCGAATTAATTAATAATTTTATTTCATCAATAGTAAATGCTCTATGAGGTTTTTCAGATACTTTTCTATCATTGTAATCAGATAACTTAATTTCTTGTGAATATTTTCTATCAACAAGCTTATTTGCATATGCGTAGCTATACATCTGATTCAAAACAATCTTTGCCTTTTTAATAACTTCATAATTTTTATCACTATCATCAAAAACTCGTTTAAAATCCTTTGTAGTTAGAGATGAAAAAACTTTGTAATGTAATGGTTCAAGCAATGCAAAGCCACAATTATAGCCATTTATTGAAGACCTATTCTTTTTTTCTATTCCAAATTCTTCATACATTAATTCATAAACATCTTTAAAAGTAACCTTTTGCATATCTAAATCAGATGGATCACGATTATACTTTATTAAAGCTTCCATTGCGGAATCATAATCCTCATAATAACCTATGTATTTTTTAATTTGAATAGCCCTACCATCCGTACCAACTTTCCATCCTACAGTAACTCGTACCGCATATGGTCTCCTTCGCCTATCACCTAAATAAACAACTGTACCACTACCATTTTTCCTACATAAGTTTTTTCTTTTTCTTGGCATCTTCTAGCCCTCCTTTCATGTAATGTTTTCAACTTAATTTCAAGATTACACATTTATTATAACACATTCTGTAATGTTTTCAACTTAATTTTGCATTTTCTTTTAAAATTGTAGGCCACAAACATAAAATACTGATGAATATAACTTTAATAATTTGTAGTCTACTTGTAGCCTACAATATAAAAAAATAATAAAACATAACCCAACATAATCAATTTTGATTTCTTCAAAACGCAAAAAAAGCCTCGTATTCGAGAATATACGAAGCTTTTCTTACTTTTATTTTTACAATTTTCTTTATCAAACAATTAACGCTTAGAGAATTGAGGTGCACGACGTGCCTTCTTAAGACCATATTTCTTACGTTCTTTAGCACGAGAATCACGTGTAACCATACCAGCTGGCTTTAATACTGCACGGTAATCTGGATTTACTTCCATTAAAGCACGAGTAATACCTAAACGGATAGCTCCTGCTTGACCAGTAGTACCACCACCAAATACATTAACTAAAATATCAAACTTTTCAGTTGTTTCAGTTAATTCAAGTGGTTGTAATACGTCTAAACGTACTGCAGCTGAAGGAATATAATCCTCAAATGCACGACCGTTAATAGTAATATTACCCTTACCAGCACGTAAATAAACACGTGCAACAGAGCTCTTACGACGGCCTGTTCCTAAATATTGAACTAATTTCTTTGCCATTTCCTATAATCCTCCTTATGCCTTTACCACGAATTCTACTGGCTTTTGAGCAGCATGTGGATGTTCATTAGATGCATAAACATATAATTGCTTTCTCATTTGATCACCAAGCTTAGTATGAGGTAACATACCATAGATAGCTTGTTCAACCATTCTTGTAGGATATTTTGTCATAACTTCTTTAGCAGTTAAAGTTCTTAAACCTCCAGAATATTCTGAATGGCTTCTATATAACTTGTCATCCCACTTATTACCAGTTAATTTGATTTTGTCAGCGTTAATAACGATAACATTGTCTCCGCAGTTTACATGTGGAGTATAAGTTGGCTTGTGCTTTCCTCTTAATAAAGACGCAACTACAGTAGCTAAACGACCTAATGTTAAACCATTAGCATCAACTACGTACCAAGCATGTTGCATTGTTTGATTGTTTGCCATGAAAGTTGTATTCATTGCTTTTTCCTCCTAAATTTTTTAAATAATTTATGAGTGGAAAATTTTAAAAAAATGTACCGTCTAATATTTTACTTTAATTAATACTAGTAGTCAAGTACTTTTTGAAAATATTGAATCATCTTAAAAACTACTGGTTACAGTTCAGTCGTAAATCACAATAAATAATAAAGCCAATGGAAAAATCTTACACACAATTGCAATTGTGTAACATTCCATTGGCTTTATTTAGTTAATATTGAACATCTATGAATCCTTTTTTCTATTCTTCATCATCAAGTTTTTCATCTTCAAGCCACTCTTCTATAGCCTCTCTTACATCTTCAAAACAATTATTCCATAGGATTTGAAACTTTGTTAAAATTGGTTCTTCATTTCCATTTTTTTCAAGATCAAAATCTACACTTCCATCATGATAATATATTGGATTAACTAAGAAAGCAAATTGATTTGTAAGTAAATCATAGGTCCCACCAATTAAAAATGGACAAACAAATATAGGCTGAGAAGTTGAATTTGAGGATGAAACTAATACAGTTTCAACGAACAAACGTTTTTCGCAACCAAAGAAAAAAAGCGAATAAATAATTCACTTTTTAATGATAATACTTAGATAAGTCGTCATATGAAATATCAATGCCCTTATTTTTAAGCAATTCTTTTCTATCTTCGAACAACTTTTTTAAAAGTAACTCTCTATCGTCACCATTATGAATTCTTCTATGACATGTTGGACATAATGAAACGATATTTTCAATAACATCAATGTTATGCTCAAAGTTTCCCTGTAAAGACATTGGCACAATATGATGAGCTTCTGAATAATCAATTATTGTTGATTTTCTAGTAATTTTAAATGTAACATGAGAACCATCAAATTCACATTTATGACCAGCATTATCTAGAGCTTTATTTCTTACCTTTGTACTTCTTGGATATACTTTTCTTCCAGCAATACTGATTGGAACTCTTTTATCCTCAGGCCCTTCTTTTTCTTGATAATCTCCATCATCTATATATTTTTCATCTTCACGATCTTCTTGGCATGATTCAATACGATTTTTAACAAATCTAACTTCATCAAATGCATTTTTGTATATTTCTTCAAAATATGATGAATTCGAATTAATAAATTGACGAACTTCATCGTTATTTAAATCATGTATAGTGTTTAGTCTTTTCATTGCTGCATCAATAAACTCTGCAAAATTTAAATTAGATTTTTCTATAAAATCACTCATAAAGTAATAAATCAATATTTCATCAAATACAGTATAAGCTTTATATTGATCTTTATTAAACTTATTAGAAATAACATCATCAAGTGATTTACTTTCCAATTTATTGATAGCATACTTTTTTAATTTCTTTTTATGTTTTTTGCTTGAATTAGTTAATAATACAATTAAATCTTGTCTATCAAAAAAAGTTAAATACCAATACAAATCTTCTTCAATGCACTTTTTTTCATCATTTTTGTCAGTAGATAAATTCTTTATTGTCTTTATTATAAGTTTATCATTAACATAATTAGATAAAAAATTTTTTATTTCTCTTGTTCTGTTAATTAGGTATGAATCATAATCGTCAAATGAAGAATCAAGTAAATTTAATAATGTTAAAAATGCTTCCTGAATATCTGTAAATTTTTTATTGTATATTTCCTTTTGAATTAAAACTTTTTTTGTTTTGTAATATATTTGTTTATCTAAAGTTTCGTAAATCCCTAACGATGTAAAATATCTAGGATATTGTTTATATTTTTCTTGCCCACCTTTTTGTTTTTCCCAATTTACTCTTGCAATTCCTTCTTTTCTCTCCATTAATTCAAAATTAGATTTAAATTGTGAAAAAGATCTTGAATTAGTATTTAGAATTCTATATGTAGATCCTTTGAATTTAAAACCATTCTTATAATAATCTTCAACAAAAGATGAATCATTATTCAATACTTTATACAGTTCTAATAATTCCATAACATTTTCTCCTTATATATCTATTTTTTCAATTTCAAACAATTTATTTGAAATATAAGCATCATATACATTTTCTGCAGGCAACAATCTAACTGCTATTTTTTCTAAATTTACTCTATCAAGAATGCCTAATGAGACGTTACCATAATTAATGACATCATTCTCTTCTGTAGGTAGTAAAAAGCAATTTTTAACTGCACTAAAATTATTCTTTCTTATAAATTCAGAATACGCTAATTGATACAAGTACTGCTTAGTTATAGATTCAATGCCTGGTTGACCTCTTAAAATGGTTGGTTCCAAAATCATATAATAATATTTTGCATCAAAAATATAGAATACATCTTTTTTGATTGTGATTAAATCAGGTATTAATGTTTTATCAGCTAATATCCCTTTATCCCAGTTATTACCTTTCCATAATGGTTTTTCTATTATATCAATAAGCTCTAGTCTACCTAAATCTTGCGTGTAATCACTATGAAGTTTTACAGGAAGATTACAAATTTTAACATGTAACATATCATTAAATATCTTTTTACAAACGTCTTCCCATATCAAATTAAAGTTTTTAGTTCCAAATAAGCTAATACAATTAATATCAGACAACAGACGATTTTCTTTAATATACGCAATTATAACCTTCAAAATAATCTGTTTATGAGTGATAAACTGAGTATTTAGCTCATTTTCTAATCTATACAAAATATAATTAGTATCACCAAATTCTTCTATACATTCTTCAGACAAATATACAGGAGATAAGTCATTAAAAAATTCAAATAAGCCAGCAGATTCCAACTGAGAAGAACATTGTGTTAAGATGAATTCATGTAGTCTCTTAATATAGTCTTTATCATCAATTTCAGTTTTTCTTGAATATAATTCCGAATAATAAGGTCTATTATTCTCGATTATTGCAAATGAGTCATTTATCGTTTTTTCCCAAAGAATTTCATTATTCCCATTGATTTCAACTACCTCTTGCTCATTTGTATATATCCCATGCTCGTAATAATCGTGAAGCAAATATAAAATAACAGCAAGTAAATTAAAAGACGAACTATCATCGGTTTGATTATACATTTTAATGATTTGATTATTCGAATTATATTTTTCAATAACTCTTAATACCTTTTTTAATTCGTCTGTTGGCTCTATTTTATTAATATATTTGGGATAGCACTTTAATACGATTCCATATACATTAACTAATCCAACAAATTTAAACACATAATAACAGCTGAAATTATTTGCTTCTACTGGGGAAACAACAATGTCTTCATCCCCTAAATCACTAATATCATTCTTATCGGTTTCTATATTTACAGAATTAACTATCCCATATTCTTTCAATATTTTTAAAATTTTAATAGTATTCTCTTCATTTTGTTCAAAAATACTTTTAATCTCAGAAAACGTGTATTTTTTTTGTTCACGCACAAATTTAGAAATGATTTTCTTCATATACTGCACCTAGAATTTTGTTGAAATACTATCGTTAAATATTGAAACTCCATACGAATCAAATGCTTTACAAATATCACTATATTTCTTTCCATATTTATTTGAAAATAACACATTTCTTTTTTGTCTTGCTGCATCTTCATACAAATACATGATAACTTTATTCTTAAAAGTTTCCAAAAACTTGGAATTATTATCTAATATTTCTTTATTAATAAAGAAAGGACCCATTAACTTATCCTCATTTATACCACATGATTCAGACAAGAAATCATTTATAGCCTTTCTTAACTCATTCCAGCAAACATCTTTTTTATACTCGTTTTGACCAACAGAAATTATCTTATTAGAAATTTCTTTTTCATTTTCGTCTATTCCAAT
Source organism: Anaeroplasma sp. (assembly GCA_022768655.1). Lineage (GTDB taxonomy): Bacteria > Bacillota_I > Bacilli_A > Acholeplasmatales > Anaeroplasmataceae > Anaeroplasma. The sequence goes on along the minus strand of JALEQD010000030.1, from coordinate 1,349 downwards.
ATAAGTAAAATCCCATCTTCTTTTAAATGCAGTATCCATTGGGAATACACCTTGATCAGCGCTATTCATAGACGCCCAAATAAACATGTTATCTGGAAGTTTTATACAATCATATTCTTCCTTTGTACCACCTAAATTATCTGCAAAAAATTGTTTCATATCTTCAGATAGTTGTACTTCATATTCACTAACATTATTCTTTCTATCTAGAAGTTGAAAAACTTCACCAAAAACGCTAGAAACTTTAGCTCTATTTATTTCCTCAATCAACAATAAATATGGTTTCACTTCGTTTGTCATAGCATTTTTTAACGCTTTAACCAAAATTCGCATAAATGGTCCAGGAACATATTTATATGTGATTTCTCTTTTACCATCTGTTGATATTGTTGGTACTGGCTTATAAGTACCTACAAAGCTAGAGTAAGAGTAATCAGTATGGAAAGTTACTCTTTCCATCTCACCGCCATTTGCCAACAATGTTTTTGCATCCTCATTTAATTTATGACTTTTACCAGTACCTGGAGCACCAAATAAAATTCTATTTCTATCATAACCACCATTAGGTATAAATCCAGTTGTAAAAGTAAATTCAAATGGTTCTACAATGCTTTCTGTTGAATAATCTTCATCAATAACATATTTATCATTTAATAAGTCATTAACAGCACTCTTAAAATCATTAATCGAAAACAAAGACATAGCAGTACCTAATTTACGGTTAAAAGCTGTAGATAATTTCTTTCTATCAATATCGGTTTTAAGCCATTCAACATCTCTTAAATTAACATAATCACTATCTCTTTTTTCATCAGCAGTACTATCATATTTATATTCTGAGCTTACTCTACCAATGTGAATAATTCCCGGAACAGCGTAAACGATATAATCTCCTACTTTGATGTCACTTTTAAAACGCCACAAAATACCAACACATTGGCCTACAGATTGCTTAGTACTACCAGGATATACGTTGACATAATGATTGTATAAATCTTCTTTTGAATTAAAGTTACTAAGATCCTTTAATACTGACCATCCTATGCACGCATAACCACCATTAACTGCGTTATTTTTCTTCTTAATATGTATAGCATACACATTATGATCAAATATTGTATCACTATTCCCATCATTTTCAGAACCAGTCCAGTCAGTATCTGTTAGTCCTAAAGCTTTCTTTACATCATGCATGTTTTTACCAATACTCATGTTAATCAACTCCTAATGCTAGTCTATGACTATTTTAATTGAATTTTTATAAACTTCATCATAAATCCAACGATTATCGCCCATAAATTTTAAAATTTTATCAACACTACAGCTAGAATAAACTTGACTAGTTATAG
>JALEQD010000024.1 GCA_022768655.1 Anaeroplasma sp. | reverse complement strand
TTATAAAAGTGAATATAGCAAATATTTCCATATATCATCCACTTCCTTCAAAAAATTCATTAATAATATTATAGAATATTATAAATATATTTGTAAAGAAAATCCGCAAAACACCAAATTAAAAAAGCTTTCAAAACCTTTCTTTTAATTGTTTGTAAAAGTAATGTTTTTGAAAGCCCTTTGCTCATTTTAATATTGAATTAATTCATTAAAAACCGGTATTTTTTCAAATAATGATTTAATATAACTAAAAATATTAAATTAATCCTTCATCTAATAATGCATTATATAGCTTATCTAATACAAGTTTTAATATCGATTGTGATGTTGCAATATTTATTCTTTTTATCATTTGACAATTTTGGCTAGCTGGCTATACAAAAAGAAAAAAGACCTATTGCTAGGTCTCTATCTTTCGCTACTTTTTATGTAACTTTATTGCTAACGGTTTTTGTCATACGACAAAATACGATTATATTTAGACTGGCAGGAATAGCTGGATTCGAACCAGCGCGTGAGGGAGTCAAAGTCCCTTGCCTTACCGCTTGGCTATATTCCTAAATTACACTCACTTAAGAGTCCTTTTCTATTGTACTAAAAATATATATAAAATGCAAGAACATTTTTTATATTTTAAAAAAATTATAAATTGTATAATAAAAAATTAGGTTCTAATATAAATTGAAGCAAGAATATATCTTAAGTCACAATAATATAACATTATATAAAAAAAGGAGTGGAATATCCACTCCATCATTTATTAATTATTTTCTTTATAATCTTTAACTAGCTTATCAACCTTTTCTAAAAAGCCATCTAATTGATCCCAAGACATAAGCTTTGCTCCTGATGCTTTAGCATGACCTCCACCTTGATATTCTTCAGCTAGTTTATTAATAATTGGTCCTCTAGATCTTAATCTAATTCTAATTTCTGTTGGATAATCCATAAATATTGCCCAAACAGGACATCCTTCTATTGTTGATATTGTTGAAACCTGTGCTGCTGCATCCTCATCTGATACTCCAAATGAATCAATAACATCTCTAGTCATTTTGATATATGCAAATCCATTTTCTGTAACATTAAAATTAGACAAGCACCATCCCTTTAATTTTAAAGTTTCTAATGTTTCAACTGATAATTGATTATCAATATAACCTAAATCTACACCATTATCAACCAAGCATGCTGCTGCTTGAAATGTTCTTGAATTAACACTATCAAATTTAAATCTTCCTGTATCTGTTGATATACCAACATATAAAGCCTCTGCCGCTTTTTTGTTTAGCTTTAATTCATTCTTAAACTTTAAATAAAATTCTGTGATTATTTGTGCACAGGCTGGAGATGTAGTATCAACATACTGATAATTTCCATAATCATCAACAGGGATATGGTGATCAATTTTTATTGAATAATCAGCTAAAACAAATCTTTTATCTGATAATCTTTCACTTGTAGCACAGTCAACACATATACTTAATGCACCTTTAAATAAGCTTTCATCCTCTAAAATTGTTGGTTTAGCAACAAAAGAAACATAATCTGATGTCTCACCAGTTATAATTACCTCTTTTTCTGGAAATGATTCTTTAATTATTTCAGCTAGTCCAACCTGAGATCCAATACAATCTCCGTCAGGTCTATAATGACCATGAATTATTATTCTATTGTATTCTTTTATTTTTTGTAAAATATGTTCCATAAAACTAATCTCCTTTATTTTTAATTAGGCCATACTCTAATTCTACGTTCAACACCATCTAATACTACTTTTAGGTTAAACCATTCCGAGTCCTTAAGCTTTATATAATTATTAGAGCAATAAAGACCAACACCATAGGTATTATCCTTTATTCCACATGATACAATAATATTTCCATTCATTGCTTTAAAGCCTTCAGTAGAAATATAATCTCCTTTTGTATTTGTTAATATTTCATAGCTTTCATAAATCGTTGTAACGTATACAGCATCTGTCCATTTAGCAATTCTATTGATAAATGCTTGAGTAGGAAATTGATTATCTGTTATTTTTGTATATTCATCTGTACCACAACAACAAGTAACTACACACATTTTTGGTTTAATAATATCTAATAAGCAATCATTAGATGATGTTTTAGAACCATGATGTCCTGCCTTAAACAAATCAACCTCAGGAAGTGTTTTTTCAGGAGTTGAACCATCATAATAGCTAGCAATTGATTTTTCTCCAGCCTCTTCTAAATCTCCTGTAAATAGGAAATAATGACTAATTGAATTCTTTGTATATGTAAATAAAACACATACTGAATGATCATTTTCATCACTTGCCTTTTCAAAATAGAATTTATTATAAATAAACTCCATTGTTACATTTTCTGTTAATTCATATTTTCGTAAAGCACCATTTGCATTATTAAAACAATCAGATGCATAATAATGGTTTGCTCCAGCTGCCACTTCAGAATCCCTTAAAGTAACATAATCATTATAAGTACTAGTTGTCTTTGTTGTGTATTCAAAATCAATTATATTTTTACATATATAGCTAGAAAAAATACCTTTTCTATTTTTTGTATCTGTAAATCCTTCAATGTGATCTTGATCTCCATGTGTCGCAATAACATATTCTAAGGTATTATCCTTACAATACCTATTAATATATTCCTTTGTTGTATCAACAGATGCTTGACGACTTCCTGCATCAATTAATATATCAATATCTCCTACCTTTATATAAATTGAATCTCCTGCCTTATCATTTCCAAGCATCATAAAATGAATTTGAAAATCATCATAAATTACACTTTCTTGTACGCTTGAAAGATGTTCAAGTTGGTTTTCATTAGAATTATCTGGTTTTTCAGTTCCACCTGAACCATTATCTGTACCATCAGGATTTGTTTCTCCTGAAGATGGATTGTCCGTTCCGCTTGTACCATTATTTGGATCATCACCACTAGGATTTTCATTTGGTTTTTCCGTTTTTAAGCCAAAAACCTCAGAAATCAAATTATCAATTTGTTCACCTACTGGCGTAAATTTCCAAACAACAAAAAATGCACCAACTAAAACAAATAAAATCACAATAAAAATTAAACAAAATTTCAGATTAAAGACTTTATTTTTTTTATTACTTGATGAAAGCTCAACTTTAAAATCATTAGGATATTTGTCTTGAGCATACATCATTGCTTCAATTTTTGTTTCAAATATTCTAACAGCTCTTTTTCCGCCTTCTTTAATTATTATCCATTTATTATTCTTATTCTTCTTTATAATATACATATTTTCACCACATAAAAATTTTAACACAAATATAAAGCATTATAAAGAACAAAGAAAAGAAAAGGATATGCAAATGCATATCCAATAGCTTTTTTACTTTACTGTTACCTTTGTAACATGTGGTTGAACACCTTCATACCAATAACAGAAGCCTTCAACATCAATTGTTTGTCCATCCTTTAGACCTTCAACTGCTTTATAAACATCTGTTGTTTTATCACATAGATATGATTCAACTGTGAAAGTATATTTATTTCCTTTTGCGTCCTTTACATCAAAATAAATATCATCACCTTGCTTACCAGCATTATTCCACTTGTAGTAAACAACATTATCTTGATCCTTTGCAACAACTGTTAAGCCCTTAAATGAAACTAACATATTTTGATATTTTACTAAATCATCTGTGCCTAGCTTGTCTGTAACATCTAAAGCTTTAGCTACATAATTACCATCAAGCTTTTTAAATGTAGCCTCTGCACCAGCTTGTTGACCCATAATTTCAACCTCGCCAGACCAAGAAGACTTATAGCCTGTAACTTGAATCTTATTTCCAATAGCTAAATCAGTGTTGTATTGCTCTTCTGTACAAGTAAGCTCATAAATGAAATAGCCACCATCACCATCTTGCATATAGATAGTTGCTTTATTTTCCCACCATGATTGCTTTCCTTGAACATAACCTTCTATAGTTACTGTTGTTCCTTCTTTTGCTTCAGCATATTGTTGATATGTTAATGCACCTTCTGATTTTGCATTAATATCCTCTTTGCCACATGAAGTAAATAAGAATAATGAAAATACTGCTGCGATTACTGCAAAAAACTTTTTCATATTTTTTTCTCCTTGTTTTTTTATTTTTTACATAACTATTATATCACAATTATATAAATGTGAAATATATTAGCGTTTTCTTAAAACATAATTTTTTAAAAAATATATTCCAATTCCTATCCAAACTATGCCAATCACACCTAAAAGACAATAGCCAAGATATTGATTTACTCCTTTTACATCTGGTTTTACGATTTCTCCTTTAACAAATGTAGATAATTTATATCTTGAATCAACATTGTTAAATAGCGTATCAATTTGTTCTTTTGTTGTATATCCAGAGAATAATGCCTCAATTAAATAGCCTGATGCACTTCTTGCATTTGCAGAACCATTAAATACTGGAGTGATAAATGTATTATCAATATTATTTAAAACTAGCTTTGTTGCATCAATTTTAACTGAATATTCATTTTCATCATTTAAATAATCAATATATTCCTTTGATTCTGTAGCCTTCTTTGTAACAGGGACATAGCCTTCTGTTTTAGAATAATCTATTTGAACCTTATTTGTTAATAAATATTGCATAAATAACCAAGAAGCTAGCACCTCCTGATTATTTTCTTTATTGAATAAGCAAATTGATGGTCCCTGTGAAATCATTTTTGGATTATCAACATCAACCTGAGGTATTGTAGTTACAAGTGTCTCAAATTGCACAACAGTTGATGAATCAATATCTAATAGTGGTGCATCACTACCAAGCCATGTTGATCCAGCAGTTGAATCAATAGCGAAAATACATTGTCCCTTATTAAAGAAATTTCCAGGATAGCTAATTCTTTTAAATGTATCAAAATATCCATTTTGAGACTTTTCTCCTAAATTAACAAGCATATTATTTACATCATCAGACATAAATAAAACATCACCATTATCAGTTGTATAATCAAAATTATTTTGCTTACATAATTGAATAAACATATTATCTGTAGATTTATAGATCAAAGGTACCATTATAGTATTTTGAGCATTTGATTTTTTTTCAGCATATTCACATATTTCCCATACATAATCCCAAGTAAAAACTTTTGGAATAGAAAATCCATTTTCAATTAGATAGGATTTATTTACATACATAGCCTCAGAAGAACGCATAAATGGAAGCATATAATATGAATCATTAATAATACATTCATCTAAAAATTTTGAATAATACATATCCTTTGATGTACTATCGAATTTTACCTCACTGCCACTCATTCCATATTTTTCTGATGAAATTAAAGAATCTAAGGGCACAACAACATTTTTTCCTTCCATGTATGTAGCAACATGATCCGGATAGCATATCGCGATATTTGGCGTTGTTTTTGTCGCGATATTTGTTATTACATCAGAATAAATCTTAGTATAATCATTATATTGAACAATAGATACATGAATATTAGGATAAATCTTTTCGAATTCCTTTACAGCATCTGAATACACATTTTGTTGAACCTGATTTGTATCATTTTTTGCCCAAAAGCTTATATTATATTCTTTTGAACTATCAAACTCATCAGGAATAAAAAATTCAGGAAGTGACTTTGAACCATGACATGAACAAAAACATAATAATGGTAAAACTAATGATAATGAATAAATTAATTTTTTTACTATTCTCATAACCATCACCCTTTTGTTCCACTTCTTGCTACACCAGACATTATTTGTTTTCTAAATAACACAAATAAAATCAAAAGTGGAACAGAAACTGATACAACCGCAGCCATCATCGCAGGTATATTTTCTCTTCCGAAGCCACCACTTTTTATTTGTTCAATTCCATTACTTACTAAATAATAATCTGAATTTGTAGTAATTAATCTTGGCCATACAAATGAATTCCAGCACTCAATAAGCTTTAATATTATTATTGAAATAATAGTTGGCTTAGAAAGTGGTATTAATACCTTTGTCAAATAACCAAAATCAGATGTTCCATCAACCTTTGCGGCTAAATATAACGAATCAGATACCTGCATAAAGTTTTGTCTTAATAAATAAATATAGAAAATAGATAATACCGAAGGCATAATTAAGCCTACAAAGGTATTTCTTAAATTCAAATTAACAATTGTAGTATAATTCGTTATAATTACTAATTCATTAGGAATCATCATCATTGCCAAAAACAAAGTAAAAATCAAATTTTTACCTTTAAAATCTAGCCTTGCAAAGGCAAATGATGCAAGTAAGCAAACAACTAGCATAATCGCTGTTGTAAATAACGCATAAATAACGGTATTCATCATATATCTAAGTAGCTTAACAGAAGTCCAAGCAGTTACATAATTTTCAAATGTTGGTGCTAAGGTATAAAACTTAGGAATATATTCCTGTGAATATTCTGCATATGTTTTTAATGAGCTTAATATCATCCAGTAAAATGGAAAAATAACAATTAAAGCCCAAAAAGATAACAAAATATATGTAATAGTTAATATTATTACTCTCGCAATTTTATTTCTTTTAATAGAATCTTCCATATTTACCTCCTAATAATGTACCTTTTTCTTACTAACTAGTAGGTTAATACATGTAATAGTTAATACAATTAAGAACAATATAATTGCTGCAGCAGATGCATATGATGGAGAACCACCTGTCTCGCTATATAGCATATTATAAACATAACCAACAATAGTATTCATTCCCTTAGAATCTAAATCAGTTCCAAATAACGCTACAGCATTATTATATTCCTTAAAGGCACCTATAAAGCCCGTAATAACTAAATATGAAATCATTGGTGAAATAAGTGGTACTGTTATTTTCCTAAACATTCTAAATCTAGATGCAGAATCAATCTTTGCCGCATCATAATATTCCTTTTTAACAGATTGTAACGCACCAACTAATACAATTATTTTAAATGGCATAACATTCCATATTACATAAAATGATAAAACAAATAGCTTGGCAGCATATGGTCCATCAATAAAATCAATAGGACTAACACCAAATAAACCCAAAATAATATTTGCAATACCGTTTGTATATACAGTCTTATCAAATATAACCATAAATACAAGTCCAACTGCCAATGTGTTTGTAACATATGGCAAAAAGAATATTGTTTCAAATAATTTTTTAAGTGGCTTAATAGAATTAAGCCCAACCGCAATTAATATTGCGATAATAGTGGATATAGGAACAGTTATAATAACTAATAAAAGAGTATTTTTAACTGCGCTTAGAAAATATGGATCAGTTAATACATATTTATAATTATAAAAACCAATTCCTGTATATTCCTGTGAAACAAACAAAAAATTTTCCTCAAATGAATAAATAAAAACATCTACCAAAGGATAAAGCATAAATACACATAAAAACAAAAAAGCCGGAAGTAAATATAAATATGCCTTATAATTATTTTTTTGTATCACAAAAATCACCTCAATTCCAACAATATAATTCTTATAATTCTTCGTAATCTAGAGAATCTTCTTCTAATTCATTATCTTCATCTATATATGATTCTAATTCAGTTTCCTCTGAATAGTTTAATTCATTATTTGATTCATTTTCTTCTTCAAAACCTTCATCCTCTTCTAAATCAGAATCATCATTTGCTTTATATTCCTCATATGATTCCTTGTCAACATTTTCTATAGTCTCGCAAATTTTATCATCTGAAACTACATCAGCATAATCCTCTTCAAAAAAATAATGTAATTGTTTTGATTTTGAAAGCAATGAATATTCAGCCTGCATATTTTCATAACAAGCTAATACCTCTGCTTCCTTTTCCTTTGCTATTTTCATTATGGCATCACTATTATTAATAAAATGATTTACTAATCTTCCATCAAGCTTTAAAGAATCAACATCCTCCTTAAGGATATTAATAATTCTATCTATTGAAAAGCTAGCTTTATAGCTTCTTTTACAATATAAGGCACTTATCACATCAGCAAGACTTAATATCTTATCACCAATTGATAAATCAATAGCCTTTAATCCTCTTGGATATCCACTTCCATCAAGCTTTTCATGATGATTAGCTGCCATTTCTACGATTTTATAAGAAAAACTACCTTCAAGTATTTCCTTTGTATACTCTACATGCCTTCTCATTTCCTTTAAATCTTCGCCCTCTAGCTTATTAGGATTACATAAAATTGAAATAGGTATTCTTATTTTACCAATATCATGTACTAATGCAGCTAAATAAATACAATTAATTTGATTTTCTGTAAGTCTAGATAATTTTGCAATTTCCTTTGCAATAACCGCAGTTGTTACAGTATGCGCAAGTGTTTCATGATTATGAAACTCAAAAGAAAAATTAGTCATATCAATATATTTTAATAATTCTTCTTCTGTATAATTTGCATTTTGAATATATGAACATGTTTCATGAATAAATATAGAATTCTTTTGATTTAGTTTTTCTAAAATATCCTCTTCATCCCTTAAAAGCTTAAGTACCTTTTTAACCTGATCTGGATTATATAATACACCAGAATCATTCTTTAAAAACTCTTCAATTTCATCAAGAGTATATTCTGAAAAATTATACATTACAACCTGATTAATCAAGGTCATAAGCATTCCACAATAATATTCATCATTATCAACACCATCAATATACCTAGCCTTATAAAATAACAATGGCTTAGCACCATCACCAAGTGGTGAGCAATGCTTCAAAAATGTATATCCAGATGCCGCACTTAACGCAGGATTATCCTTAGGAATATTTCCATCCTGATAAAAGCACCCAATATCCTTAAGCATACACAACAAAACTAATCTTACAGCAATTTCACTATTAAGCTTATATTTTTGAGCAAATCTTTTCATTATAAAGCCAGCTCTTAAGCCACTATCAACATAGTCTTTATGTATTTCATTTAACACCTTACGTAAGTATCTTAAAATTGTACTACTATTATAATAATAAGATTCCACTATATCTCCCCTTTAACTAAATAAATAAACAATCATTTCTTTGTGTTATTTTTCCTTCAAGCTTCAAATACACTAAAGCATCATCTAATATTTCCTTTGTATTATCAGTTATTCTTGTATATCCAAGTAATTTTATTAATGCCTTATAACAACCATCAATATTTATACCATTATTAAATGATACTATTTTATATATACCATCCTTAAGCTCATCAACACTAATTTCCTCTATAAGCCTTAAAGAATTAATTCTTAAGGTAACTTTAGAATTATCAATACTTAAGAAGCCATTATTGTTAATTATATCACTATTTAATGCTTGATTTACCATATTTTTAACAACATTTGTTACTTTTGCCTTATCTAATATTTTACTTATTTTTTTATATAAATAATTAATAGAAATAGGCTGTTCTATTTTAATTATTGAATAAATCAATTCATCTAAGCCTTTATTCTTTAATATAATCTTTGCATCTTCAATAGATACTTCCTTATAGCTATCAAAATAATCATCCAAGCTATCCTTTTTTTCGCTTTCTAGCAAAAAGCTTTTTGCTTTAACATCTTTATTTTCTATTGAATCAGTATTTAATGCATTCAGAAGCTTTTCTTTTTCCAATTCATTTTGATTAAACCATGCAGTAGAATATAGCTTATAATACTTCCATCCCAATCTTTCAAGCAAAAGCTTTTCTAGACGTTCATTATCAGTAATAGAATCAGAATAGCTATATTTTTTATCTATCATTAAAGCCATCACAAACTCATCATTCTTTTTTATTGCTAGATCAATTTTAAATGAAGATGCACCAAAGCTTGGATAGCAATCAAACCCTTCATTTTCTAAAAACCTTATAACATCACACAAAACACCATCACTAGTAGGAATAAAATTCTTATTAACACTAACATTTTCAGCAAATGCTAAATAATCCTTCAAAAGCTTTACTCCTAATGATTCAGTATTTTCTATTCTTATATCTGATGATTTAATTGAACTAACAACAGAGATATTATATTTCGCTCTTGTAATCGCAACATTTAATCTTCTTTCTCCACCAAGATTATTTAATGGTCCAAAGCGCTGATAAAACTTTTGATCCTTGTTATATCCATAGCAAATACTAAAAATAATACGATCGCGTTCATCACCCTGAACACTTTCAAGATTCTTGACAAAAAATGGTTCTTCTATAGAATTCATTTTTTCTATCAATTCAGGCATATTTTCTATTCTTTTTTCTATTAAATCTTCGATTAATCTTGCTTGTACATTACTAAACGCAACAACACCCAATGATTGGTTTGATTCACTATAATGCTTAATAACCATATCACAAATATAATTTGCTTCTATAATATTTGTTCTACTTGATACATCATATATTCCATCAGCTAAATAAATAAAATCAATACCAAAGCCTAATCTATGCTCCTTAGCCTGAGGAATAGTAATTAATGATGAATCATAAAAATTATTATTTGAAAATGAAATTAGCTCCTCACTTCTACTACGATAGTGCCATTTTAATGATCTAGTAGCTAAGCTTTGTGTAGCCATATCCAATATAGATTCTAGGCTATCATCATAATCATCCTCATCATCAACAGAAAAATTAAAGAAATTTGAAGGTGGCATTTGCTTATTATCACCAATGATAATACATTGCTTTGCACGATAAATTGCCCCAAACGCATCGCTTGCAAATATCTGTGATGCTTCATCAAAAATAACACAATCAAATAAATTTTCTTGATTATTAAGATATGTTGAAACAGAAAGTGGAGACATTAAAAATATAGGCTTAATATCTAAAGCAAGCTCAAATATTTGTTCAAGTAGCATTCTAATAGGCAATTGCTTTCGTAATTTATTTTTCTCTTTAACTAAAATTTTAAATTTAGAGCCCTCTAATAAAACATCATCAGGTCTTTTCTTACTATTAACAGAAATAATATAATCACGATTAATATTCAATATCTTTTCATCTAATTTTCTAAATAAATTTGTAATTTTATCCTCTTCAGTTGAATTAAAGGAATTTAGAATAGGAGATTTATCAATAATTGAATGAATCTTTTGCTTATAAAATAATTTCTTAAAGCTATTAGATAATTCATCTACTGGTAATCCTTCTTTTAAATATTCATCTAAATATCCTATTTGATTATATTCCTTTAATGAATTAACATTTTTATATAATAATTGATATTTATCATATTGATCAATTTTAGAAAAAATATTTTTAAGCTTAGAATATGCATTAACAATTGATGAATTAATCAAATCATATATTGTAACATCAAATAAATTATTAATCTTTAATAATTTGTAATGATCATTTTTAATAATATCAAATTTAATAATTAAATCAGTAAGCTTAGGCTTTAATTCATTATAATCATATTTAATATTAATATCATTAACCATCATAATAGATTTTAAATCATCTAATATTTGTTTCAAATTATGTCCTTCTAGGCTACCATATATAGCTTCAATTTTCTTTGAAAGCTTATTTATCTTAATAAGATTAGCTTTATAGGCTTCTAATTCCTCTAATTCCTTAAGAATTACTTTATCCTTTTCTTTAGAATTTCTGTATGCTAATATTTTTGTTTTTGCATTTCTATAATTCTTATTAAAAGATTTAAATAATCCTTTTCCCTGTTTTAAAGAAATATATAAAGCTTCAATATCTTCCTTTAATATTGAATTTCTATAAAATTTAAATAAATTAGTTTTAGTATTATTTTTAATATCTAAATATTTAGTTAATAATAAAATTAAATTATCTCTATTATCCTTTGATAAATAGCTATTATTAAATTCCTTTAAATTTATAAAATTAGTAATAAAATCTAAATGATTTATAACATCAGATATTGAAATAACCTTCATATCTAAATATTTCAATAAATCATCCTTTATTTCAATTAATTTCAATAAATAATTTATCGCATCCTTAAGCTCATTAGATATTGAATATCTAATATAATCCATATCTAATGGCTTTAGCCCATAAAATGCCATTTCCTTATAATTGTAGCCAATGTATTTAGAATAATAAATATAATTATTTAGCTTATCAATTATTTGATCTAATATTGATATATCCATATTATCAATATCATTTAATTTATATGATAATTCTATTCCCTTTTGATTAAAATATAATGAAAATAGATCATATAATGAGTAACCAAGCTTTTTATCAATTTGATGTAATTCATTTTGATAATTTCTTAAATTAATTTTAGATGCTTCATATTTATCAGCTTCTAATGAAGCCTTTGAATTAATATCATATTTAGGTAAAATAGCTGTTTTATATAAATTATCTATAAATTCCTTCTTATTTGCCTTATTTGAATGAAGCTCAATCGCAAAATCAGATAATCCTGCCTTTTTTAAATTCTCAAAAACAACCTCTAGGGCTGCTAGCTTTTCTGATACAAATAAAACATGCTTACCATTGGCAATCAAGGTTGAAATAATATTTGTAATTGTTTGGCTTTTTCCAGAACCAGGTGGTCCTTGTAAGCAAAATGATTTACCTGATGCAGCTAAAGATATTGCCGCAAGCTGAGAAGAATCACAATTAACAACAGGATAGGTTGGTAAATTTTCTTCACTATATGTGTATTTTTCACCAAGCAATGCTCTAACATTATTATTTTTTAACACAATATCGGTATTAGAGGTAAGATCCTCATACATATTCATTTTTAAAAATGAATAAATACCAATATTCATACCAGCTTCTAATGTAATATTAGAATGTAATGATTTTTTTACTCTATTAAAATAATCAGATAAAGATTCCTCTTCATCAAGATATTCTGGTATAGTAATTTTAAATGTAGTTTTTAAATAATAATTTAATGTTGGATTTAAAATTATTTCATCCTCATATTCTTTTATTTTATATGTATTTTTTTCAAGTGTATATTCTATTGGAATTAAAAGAAGTGGAGCTTTATAATTAATATTATCTTCTAAATAATTAATATATCCAAAGCAAATATACAATGAATTAATACCCTTTTCTTTAATAGAAAAGGTATATTCTTTCATTAATTTCTTTAAGGTGTTTGCTAGTGAATAGCCTCTTTTATAGCATATTAGTTCTTTAGCTTTAATTAAAGGCGAAATAATATCATATACCTTTAAATCTGAATAATTTAAGACATTATCCTCTTCTGGATTAATTATTAAATCCTTATGATATTTTGCTAAAATAGGATCAATATTAAAAATAGAAAAGGATTTTGAATCAACTATATTTTTAAATATTTCATCGCAATTCTTATTCAAAATATTTACTGATTTTAAACCAGTATCCTTATAATTTAATAGCCTATTTCTTTTTCCTAAATCTAACAAATGATTTGCTATATTTTTTATTTTATTATTCACAATTTCACCACCAAAACATCCTTAAAACAATGGAGCAAATAAATTTAATATAAATGCACTAAGTCTTTGATACCAAGGTCTTTTTTTCCATTTAGCATAACTTACTTCTTCACTTTGTAAAATAGCTTGTTCAAAATCTTGTTTCATTTTAATTATTTCAGGATCATCTAATATTAATGCTCCACATTCATAATGTAAAAATAGACTTCGATAATCCATATTAATTGTACCTATAAATGCTTTTTTATCATCTACAATTATATTTTTAGCATGATTAAATCCAGGAGTATATTCATATACTCTTCCACCAGCCTTTAAAATATCTCTATAATTTTCCCTGCTCATATAAAACACTGATTTTTTATCTGGAATTTTAGGTGTCAAAATACAAACATCAACACCACTTTTTGCCTTCAACGCTATAGTTGATATCATCACATCATCAATAATAAAATAAGGTGTTGAAATATAAACATATTTTGTTGCAGAACAAATCATAGATTGGAATAAATCATAGGCAGGATTAGCATTATTAGATGGACCATCTCCAAATGCAATCATATATCCCTTATTATCTAAGAATACATCATCTTTTATATCAAAAAATTCTTTATCTAATATTTGCTTTGTTGATGTATACCACATTTCAGCAAACATATTTAAAAATGATTTTACGATTTTACCCTGGAATTTTCCACAATTATCACGCCAATATCCAAATCTTTCCTTGAAATGTACATATTCATCAGCAAGATTATCTCCGCCACAATATGCAATTTTACCATCAATAATATATATTTTTCTATGATCTCTATAATTTACCAAAAAGTTTAGATTTAATCCTAAAGGCTGATAATTATTAATTATACAATTATCAATTTGTAAAAGCTTTTTAATTAGCTTCCTATTTACTCTTCCTCTACTTCCAATATCATCATATAAAATACGAATCTTAACTCCTTCTTTACCTTTTTGTTCTAATATAGGATAAAGCATATCCATAAGCTTTCCACTAGAAAGAATAAATGTTTCAATTAAAATAAATTTTTTAGCATTTCTTGTTTCATAAAGTAAATCCTCAAATTTTTTGCTGATTTCAGGAAAGAATGTGTATTTACAATTTTTTAAAACTGGTACATATTCAGAAGCCTGAATAACATTTACTAAATTTGTATATTCGTAAGATTCTAATGTTAGTTCATATTTATTATCATTAATTGGAATTGCTTTAATTCCGTTTTTAATTTTATTTCTTTTTCTTTTTGAAAGCCTTCTAGATGTAGAATTTAATGAATATAAAGAACAAAAAAATACTGGAAAAATTAATATTAATATAGACCATGTTAATTTATAGCTTGATGACATTGGCTTAGATAATATATATAAAACATAAATTATACCAATACCAACTGTTAAATAATAAATCCAAGCAGTATCAATAATTAAAAAATCAACATTAAATAGTGCATATATAATAAAAATCTGTAAAGCAAGTATAAAAAACGAAATAAAAACAGCTATTATTTTTTTCCAAATTGGTACGCTCATTCGCTCATTTACTGTCATATTTATCCTCCTTAAAAAATTAAAAGATATTATTAAATATTTTACCATAAATTGCGTGCTTTTACATTATAATATTTTCCTATTATATTATTTTTATTCTAGTTAAGCTAATGTAATTAGATTCTAAAGAGGCTATAGCTGATATAACTGGAATTAATATAATAAATAATATAAAACCTAGATATTTAAGCTTGTTAATATAAAAGCTCAAATATCTAGGTTTTTCTTATAATTTAATAAAGATTAATTATTTTAATATATAATAGAAATCTTCTTTAGATATATTTTGAATAGAAGATTCATCATTTGAAATAAACTTATTAATAACATCCTTTTTTAAATTTTGTAATTCTATTACTCTTTCTTCTATAGAATCCATACAGATAAATTTAATTATTTCAACATTCTTCTTCTGACCTATTCTATGTGCTCTATCAGTAGCCTGATTTTCTATTGCTACATTCCACCATGGATCCATATGAATAACTGTATCTGCACCTATTAAATTCAATCCTGTTCCACCAGCTTTAAGAGAAATTAAGAATATACTTACATCATTATTATTAAATTCGTTGGCATATTGAATTCGTTTTAACGCATCTGTTTCACCAGTAATCATATAATAAGAAATTCCACGTTTTCTTAAATAATTTTCTATAATATTTAAGCATTTAACAAATTGAGAAAATATTAATATTTTATGTTTATTATTAATGTATTCATCAATAGTTTCATATAACAAATCAAGCTTACATGATTGACCTTCATAATTTTCCAAAAACATCTCTGGCGCAACACAAATTTGTCTTAACCTTGTTAATAACGGCAAAATATCAAAGCTTTTTGCACCATCCTCTAATGCATCTCTAGCAATTTTTTTGTGTGCCTCATAAATCTTCTTTTGTTCGCGTCCCATTTCAGCACTAATGATTCTTTCATATTTATTTGGCAAATCCTTCAATACATTTTCTTTTGTTCTTCTTAAAATAAAAGGAGAAATCTTCTTTTTAATTAGTGTTTGATAATCTTCAGTATTATAATTTGATTTAAATGTAGATATATCATCAAAATATCCAGGCATAATAAAATCAAAAATACTCCACAAATCTAAAATATTATTTTCAATAGGAGTTCCTGTTAACGCAAATTTATTATCACCACTTAGCATCTTAACAGATTGTGTTTTTGCTGCTTGACTATTTTTAATATACTGTGCCTCATCAAGTATAATATTACTAAAATTCTTGTTCTTGTAGAAATCAATATCTGATCGTAATGAATCATAGGATGTGATATATACTATCTTATCATTTTTTATACTATAAATCATTTTCTCTCTTTCAGATGCATTTCCATATATCTTTTTAACACAAATATCAGGATAAAATCTAAAAAATTCATTACTCCAATTAAAAACAAGACTTTTTGGACAAACAATCAGTGATGGCTTATTTGTTTCATCCTTTGCGATTAAGGAAATAATTTGAATTGTTTTTCCGAGTCCCATATCATCAGCTAAAATTCCACCTACATGATATTTTTTTAATGTATATAGCCAGTTTAAGCCTTCCTTTTGGTATTCTCTTAATTTTGCATTTAATTTAGGTACATCAATCTTTAAATCCTTAAAATTAGAAATATCTGTAATCATATTTGATAAATAATCATCTAGCTTAATATTTTCACTATATACATATGATTTAAGTGATTGATAAATTGGTATTTGTTGAACACTATTTAGTCTTTTTTCATCTAATTTTAAATCAGATACTATGTTATATAATTTTTTAGAATTTTCATCATCCAAATCAACTATTTTATCATCTGATAAGAATATATATTTTTTCTTATGTCTTATTGCTTTAATTATTTTTTCTAATTCTTCATCAGAAAAACCAGTTTCTTCAAAGAAGACATTTGTCATTCCATAGCTATAATCTAATTTAACCATTGGATTATTTAGCTTTAATATCATTTTTCTTTGAATAGATTCTGATAAATATACATTACATAATTTTTTCATTTCTGAAAAATCAAGATTGAAAAAATTATATACTGCATCATCTGTTAATGATACACCATCATCAAATCCTAAGCTAATTAAATAATTTTTTAATAAATCTACTTTATTTTTATCAACAGAATTCAATTTATTAATAGGATTTCCTTGTTTATATAAATCTATTTTATATGTTATTCTTTTATTATTGTAATCAAAATATATATTTATTTCTAATTCACTTAATTTAAAATCTGATTTAACAGCATCTGATATTTCAAATAAATCACTACATCTAGAATATATTTGATCTCTAAATTCTTCCTTGCAGGATTGAATTGAACTAGAATAATTACTCTTATATAAAATAACTAGCTGTTTTTCCCTTTGATCTAAAGCTTTATATCTAATCATACCATCATCAAAATTAATTATATAATTTTGTACCAGCAAGAAACGTTCTTTAATTGAAGATAAGAATGTATAATTCTCATCAATATAAAACTTTAAATCAAATGAAGAATCACTAACTAAATAACTTTTGTTATTAAAAAATACAGTATGTCCAACTAATATATCTAATATATTAATTATCATTTTTCCTTTTAATTTAATATCCTTAGAATAATAATCATAATATATTTCAAGAGGAAAAGATAATAAATAATCCATTAATTCATCATATGGAGATACTAAGTTCTTAACTATATGAACAAATTCCAGTCCTTTACCGTATTTATAATTATTTTCATTATAAAAATTTTTTAAGATTTCATATGAACCTTTTCCAACATACATTTTATTGTTTCCAATTTTAAAGCTCATATATATATCATCTGATTTATTTGTAAATGATACTTCCAATTTAACTTTATTATTATTTGAAAAAACATTAGTAGAATAATTAACTATACTATTGTCAAAATTATTAATTGCTTTTAATATTCTTTTTCTATTTTTTTCATAATTATAAAGTCTTATTTGTTCAAATTCCTTTTCATATTGTTTTTCAATAACAGAACGATAATTTTTATTCATAAAATTTAAAAAGAATTCAAAATAAAAATCTTGATTTGGATTAATATTTTCCTTTATATTAAAATTTTCATCTAAATCACATGAGATAATTATGTTACCATTATGAAGTGATAACATATAATTTATTGTCATAGAATTATTAAAAAC
This sequence comes from Anaeroplasma sp., assembly GCA_022768655.1. Classification (GTDB taxonomy): domain Bacteria; phylum Bacillota_I; class Bacilli_A; order Acholeplasmatales; family Anaeroplasmataceae; genus Anaeroplasma. The sequence goes on along the minus strand of JALEQD010000024.1, from coordinate 3,928 downwards.
TTTTAAGTCATAGGAAGGAATAAAAAACGAAAAGAAATCTTCTTCTAAAACATTATCTGACTCTACTCTTATAGTTTCATAAGAAATATAATAGTATAAATATTTTATAAGATATTTAGTGTTTTTTATTTTTATAAATAATTTAACTACTTCATCTCTAAGTACTCTATGTGTATTATTAAAGAATAAATTTTCTAAAGAAATAATAAAATCATTATTATATTTTGAATAAAATAATTCTATATTATCGCGCAAATAATCAATTAGCTTCATATCAAGTTTAAAACTAGGAATAGCTGATATGAATTTACTTTCCTCCATTTTCTCTATATCAGAAAAGCTATAAGTAAAATAATTTGGATATGTACTATATAAAATTTCTTTTTGTTCATCATTACATATTTCTAATATAAAATCATGCATTTTTGGTGATATATTGTAATATTCTATGTAATGAAATAAATTCTCAATTGTATAATCATCTAAAGCATTATATTTTTTTATAATTGGAGCTAATTTAGATGATAAAGAAATAATTTCTTTATTATCATTGTACTGAAAGCATGCTTCAATTAAATCATCAAATCTTTTATTAATAATTAGATATAAAATAATATCTTTTGTTTGATTTTTATTAAAATATACTTGGTCAAATCGATTCAATAAATACTTATATTCTTTATATTGTTTTGTATATTCCTTATAAACACTTGAATTAGAGCTTCTTTTAAAAATTATAGAATTTAATTCATCATTATAAATTAAATATTTTGAGAAATCATTATATAAATAATCATCCTTAAGTTTTTTTATTAAGTCCTCAATATCTTCAATTTTCTTTAATTTTAAAATAGAATCAGTTATATCAATAACAGAAAAAAAATCACTATTTTGATCAAAAATAAAATCTTTTACTTTTTCATATAGCTCAATATTATTATTTGAGATTTCTTTTTTTTCATTATTTATTTTTTCTTTAGGAAGGTTTGCTAGTGTTTCAAACGTGCTTCTCATTTTTAAATATGTTGCCGCAATATGCTTACAATTGAAGCTAACTGGACAATCACATATTGCTGAAACACTATTATCTGAGCATTCTACTGCAACCTTATATGTATCAGTACCTTTTACTTGAGCAATTATTGCATCATTAACATATTCAATTTTTGTTACTTTATTTTTTTTAAAATAATCATTTGCCCTAGAAATAGTAACATCACTAAATAAAGAAAAACAATCATCACTTTGAATGAAATTTATTATTCTTTCATCAACTATGTTAATGAATTTTTTATCATTCACAATCTTTCTTGTTTTATTATTCAAAAATTTAACATTAACGAAACTTTTATCACAATTTAATATTTCACCGAATCCAAATGTATTATGATATGCATAGGTCTTGCTCAAAGTATCACCTCACTACCCTATTAAATATTCAAATGCTGATATGTCTGTATATTCTTTTACAAGTGAAGTATACAAATATGCAACAAATTCTGGATGATCAATAAATGGATTTCTATTTCCTTGAATTTGATATACCTTCTCGTTTCTATTTATTTCAAATTCAGAAACTGGATCATCATAGCACCATTTTAATAGAGTATTTAAATCTCCTAGCATTCCTTTTTGATTTTGAATAATTTCTGAAGTATTCGCATTACCATTTACAAGCTCTAAATCTAATGTACATCCATTACAATTATCACCATCATATCTAACAACCATATATAGGATACTTCTTGCGATATCTCCTTTAACATCGTCTTTAGGTTCAAATGTTGTGTTAGACCATTTGTTTCCATAAGTATCTGAACCTATATAATTAGTAACAATACCAAAATCTTTATTTCCACGATTATTATTAATTAATTTACCACTTGCATGTAAATGATGTATATCATTATGTGCTGGATATCCTTCACTATTAAAACCTAATGATTTTGGCCATAAATGCTCTCTATTCCATATATCATTACTATTACCTGAACCATAATCTCTATTTGCCTTAGGAATAGATAATCCTGTATAAATACATATTACATTATTTGAATTTTGAGGATCCTCATCTACTTTTTTTAATCCTTCCCATACTTCTTTATATGTAAGCTTCTTTTTATGAGTAGATTCAAGCAATGTATGTAGTTTTTTCTTAAAATCAGTATCTAAAACACCATTTAATTCTTGATAATAACCAGTAAATGAAAGAGTTATTTTTTCATTAACTATAGGAGTTTCAGGTTCTTCTGCTGGTGGTAATGATGGATCTGTTGTAGAAGGATCTTCTACCGGAATTTCTGGCTCATCTGGTAATGGTGTTTCTGGTTCATTTGTTGTTGGATCTTCTGTTGGTGGTGTATTATTTGTTTTATCGTTATCTATACTACAAGCAGATAATGAAATAATTATTCCAAGGAAGATAAAAATATATAAAAATTTCCTAAAATAGATTCTATTTTTCATTAGATACTCCTAATCATATAATGATTTATTATTTTTATAATCCCAATTAGGATCCTTTTCTCCATATAGTCCTAATTTATTTTTTTGTGCATAAAGCTGTGCATTCAAAAAATATGAATAATAAGGTAAATCCTTATATAGCATATCTTCATTATATTGAAAGCCTATAGTTGAATATCCATGCTTTATTATCTCAAAATTAACTAAGGTAGTATCATTATCTTTCTCAACAAAAACATATCCCATTAATCTACCATATGTACATAATAAACCATCGTTTTTTATTGTTTGAACATATATTTTATCAGCATTAGTTTGTAAATCTGATGTATACTTTTTAGCAACTAAGCCAAATTCCTGAATATTTCCTGAATAACTTTCAGGAGTATCAATATCTTGATATCTAACCTTTGCCGCAACAACACCATTTTTTGTAATTGTATTGTTTTTTGCAACTAAGCTTCCAATATTAACACTTTCAGGAAAAACAAAATAAGCTGTATCGCCATCAACATTTTGGAAAAGCTCAACTTCTAAAGCTCCTCCTGTACCAAGTAATCCAGGAATAGTTGTATAAAATGGTAAATCTAAATATGATTTATCAAATTTAGGTCCTTGTAAAAGCTCCTCTGGAGTAACAGAATTTTTAAATTCTCCTAAATAATTAGCATTATCTAACCCATATCTTAAATAATTATATTGATCAAATGTTGTTGAAGGTGTAGTACAATCAACCTTTCTTACTAATGTCATATTAGCATTTTGATTTCTTAATCCAATTGAACCTATTACATCTAAAACAGTGTCCTTATACATTAATGCAACACCTTCAATACCACCAAATGATAAATCAGCTGTTTTTAAATTTGTTTTAGCTAATATGCCACTATTTGCTTTGTCATTTGAGATGACATAGCATTTTTTTGCCTCAAGAATACCTGATAATTTTATATTTATATTTGGAGTTTCCTTATTTCCAATTTTAAATATACCAATACTATAATTATTTAGCTTTATTTCTTCTAAAGAATTATTGTATATTTCAATTGATTTATTATCATCAGTTCCTTCTAGATATACACTTATCATAATATTAGAATTTGCTGTATCATTATCATTACAGCCTGACAATATTATCAAAGATGATAATAATATTGCGAATAAAGATATTATTTTTTTCATTTCTATCACCACTTCTTTTATACCTAAATTTTATCATAAAAGCCTATAAAATAGTATAAAAATAATCTATAGATTATAAATATTTCTTCATAGAAGAAAATAACTAAAATTTTTTATTTATTCAACACCTTTAACACTGTGAACTGGCTCTAAAAAAGTGGACAGTTTAGAAAAAGAGCCCACATAATCCCACGTTGGAGAAATCTAATGTGGGATTTTTATGATATTATAGTACTGTAGGTGGTGCTTATAATGTCAAATAAATTATTTACTGAGCAAG
>JALEQD010000022.1 GCA_022768655.1 Anaeroplasma sp. | reverse complement strand
CTAAAAATTCTATATGCCCATCATAAGATAAATATGTTCTTCCTTCAAATGTTAATTCTACTCCTCCAGCATACTGACTTGTTTCTAATATCGTCTTAGAAGAATTAACCCATGCAACAACAGCAGAATACTTTGTAGGCTTTTCATATTTATGCATAAATTCATCAATAATTTTAAAATTTTTCTTTCTTTTAATTGGATTATTTTTTATAAAATTTTTTATTCTTCTTAAATTTTTCGTAAGAATATTACCTCTTGGAATATGATGCAAATAATTCATTGATTCATATATTCTTTCCAACATAAAATTACAATTTGCATTTGCTTCCTCAATTGTATCACCTACATAATCAATAGGAAATATATCTACATATATACCTAAATCAATTCCGCAAAATTTAGGATTATGAAACTCAACGCATGAAGTATTTTTTTTGTAAATTTTACCAAAAGGATATAAGTATTTTTTATTTAATTCACGAGATGCAATTACATAATCATCATCTAATTCATCTATTAATGATAGTAATTTATTGTAATCACTTCTAGACATACAAACATCAATATCATCATCCCATGGAATAAAACCTTTATGTCTAACAGCACCTAGCAATGTACCAGCATATAAATACATTTTTAAACCATGCTTATTACAAAAATCATTAAAATATATTAAAATTTCATTTTGAATTCTTTTTGCATCATCAACTGTGATTTTAATTTTTTCCATGCTTAAATTCTCCCAAGAATTTTATTTATTTTTCTTTCAATTATATAAATAAAATATCTTATTGTATATTTTTTACATTTTTCTTTAATTGAATTATCTAAATTAAATTTTTTAACACGATTAATTACATTTATATTAATTTCAATATTACTATCAATATATTTATTAACTGTCCTAAAATCATTTAAATGTCTTTTAAAGGAATATTTTTTATAATTTTGATTATATATTAATTCCATTTCATAATCAACATAATTAATCACCGCTTGATTATATTCATTTGAACTATTCCATACACTTTCATTAGATTGCCTATAACAAGTTGTTGGAATATTAAAATAGTATAAATCACCATATTTTAAAAAAACGAAGGTAATATAATTATCATCAAAAAAATCTTCAATAAAATCAATTTTATTATCTAAAAAAATATTACGAAACAAAAATGTGGATATATGATAATAGGAAAATTTCCAATAGTTTTTAGCTTGAATTAATTTATCATTTTTTTGATTAATATTTAATATTTTCTTATTTTCTTCTGAATAGTACATAAAGCAATTTGTAGCAGAAGCTACACAATTACTATGATTATCTAAATAATATATTTGCTTATTAAATTTTTCTTTATCGCAATAAAAATCATCACCATCTAAAAAGGCAATATATTCTCCTTTTGCATTTTTTAATAGATTTACCCTATTTCTTGATGCTCTAACAATTGGATCGTACTTAATTGTACTATCTCTTTCCATTACAAAATAATTAATTATGTTAGGATATCTTTCTTTCCATATTTTAAGCAACCCAACAGTATTATCAGTAGAACCATCATCACCAATTAGTACCTCATAATCATAATTTATATTCATTGAAAATATATTATTCAAAGTAAAATCAACATATTTTTCTTGATTATAAAATGTTACTAAAATACTAAGTTTCATCAATATCACTCCAATTAAATTGCTTATAGAAAGTTTTATTAATATAATACCCTGTTCCAAAGCCTTCTTTAAACTTAGCTAAAGATTCGTTTAAATATAATCCATGATTTTCTGTACTAATACCAAATGAAAAATAATCATAATTTTTTTCATAAGATGTACGAATCAAATTTCCATCCAAAAAATTCATAGGTTTTAAATTTAAATAATCAGGATCTGCTGCCAAATACTGTGTATGGAAAACACGATCATATAGAAATACCAATGACCCAGCTATCATTTTATTAGCTAAAAACACCCCATAAAATTCAACTCTATCCTTTAAATATTTATTCTTTAGTGAACACATTTCTTCTAAAGAATGAACTGGTTTTGTATTATATTTCAATAAAGATTTTTTCAATAGATTATAATAATCTTCTATTTCATCATCTAATAACATACGAAATACTAGATTATTCTTACATGATGCTCTATATTCATTTCTTGTTTTAGATTTCATATTTTGTACAAAATCAAAACCCTTCTTATTTTTCAAATCAATACAAAAACTTAATTCGTCATAAGAACTATAGCCTCTATTAAATAACAAATAATATATTAAATCATTGTTCCCTTTTGTAAATACTTCACTAGTCATTTTCAAATATATCTTATTTATCTTATTATTTTTTAAATAAAGCTCTAAACTATCTAAAACATCAGTAACATTTGAAATAGATAAAAAAGCTTCAGCAAATATAATTCCACCAAATGTTGAACCAGAATGAGAATTCAAACATAATCCATTATCATCTTGTGATTCACAAGCAGGAATAACAGCTATTAATGTATTACCACCTTTAAAAAACAATAATGAATGGTCTTTAAAACGCTCTTTTGGATGATAATTAAGAAATGATCTAGTTTGTAAGATAGTTCCATTATAAGATTCATTATAAATAAACTTATCCCATTTATCTTCATATTTATCTTCATATTTCACAACTACAATATTATTCATATATGAATACCTCAATCACTAAAATTTATTTATAACATCAATAACATAATCTATTTCTTCTTTTGTCATTCCATAATACATTGGAATAGATAATTCAGTAGAAGATATTTTTTCTGCTAAAGGTAAATCTCCTTTTTTATAATTTAAATCAGAATATGCTCCTTGCAAATGTATAGGCGTTGGATAATGTTTATTTGTTCCAATACCATTATTATTTAAATATTTTTCTAATGAATCTCTTTCATCACATCTTATTGCAAAAACGTGCCAAACATGATAATTTCCTTCATGAATCACAGGAAGCTTAATTTTAGGATTATTTATTCTTGATAAATACTCATTAGCAATATTATTGCGATTTGAATTCCATTTATCTAGATGCTTAAGTTTTATATTCATAAAACCAGATTGGATTTCATCCATTCGAGAATTAACACCTTTATAAATATGATGATATTTATAATCAGACCCATAACAACATAAAGCTGCAACCTTAGTCGCTACATCTAAATCATTTGTTGTGACCATACCACCATCACCTAATGCTCCTAAATTCTTACCAGGATACATTGAAAAACCAGCAGCATCTCCTAAATTACCTGCTTTTTTACCTTTGTAAATCGCCCCATGTGCTTGAGCTGCATCCTCAATAACCTTTAGATTGTACTTCTTTGCTATTTTAGTTATTTCATCAATATCACAACATTGACCATATAAATGAACAGCCATTATTGCCTTAGTTCTATCAGTTATCTTTTCTTCTATTAATGCTGGATTAATATTATATTCTTCTAATATTGGTTCAACAAATATTGGTGTTGCACCAACATAAGTCACAGCCAAAGCTGTAGCAATAAATGTATTAGAAGGAACAATAACCTCATCGCCTGGACCAATATCATAAGCTCTTAAAATAAGCATTAATGCATCTAGACCATTGCCAACGCCTACAGCATATTTACATCCACAATATTTAGCAAATTCCTCATTAAATTTCTTATATTCATCACCTTGTATATAAATTGATTTGTCATACATTTCTTCAAATTTATTCAAAATATCTTCTTTGATTTCCTTTTGCATCGGTGCAAAACTAACCCAAGCTATCTTCATAATAGATCTTCACCTCTTACATATTCTAAAAACTCATGATAATTTCTTATATAATCAGATTCGTCGTAATATTCAGATGCTAAGACCATAAGTACAGCATCGGGAGAAAAATCATACATTTCTCTCCACATATTGTTCGCAACATATAATCCTTGAAATTGTTTATCTAAAACTACTTCTGCAGTATCAAAACCATCATCTAAATGAATCTTACAACTTCCATGAATACAAATTAGTATTTGTTGAAGCTTTTTATGAGCATGATAACCTCTTCTCACTCCAGCAACCGTATCATACATATAATATACTCTTTTAATATTAAATGGTATTTCTTTATTTTCTTCAAGAGCAACTAACATTCCTCTATCATCACCATGTTTTTGAAAATTGATAATTTTATACTTCATATTTATTACCTATTATTTTCTTTAGTTTATTAATGCTCTCATTTTTATTGTTCTTTTTCTTTCTATTAATTTTTCTTTCAAAATAATCAACAATAAAAACTGGACTTAAAAATAATCTCTTTATAAATCGCATAAGTTTTGGACAATCTTTGCAATAAAAAAACTTAATTGATCTTTTAACAATACTGTTATTTGGATATTTTTCTTTCAAATACTTAAAAAAAGAATCATAATCATTATCCAATAATTTAGAAAGATTTGAATTGGTTGATATCCCATACCCACTTTCATACCAAATCAAATTATCTGAAATAGCATATACTTTTTTTCCGTCTAAGAATGAAAAGAAAGTCAATGGTACATCTTCTAAATATTTCATTTTATCTTTTATTTCATTTAAATATGTTAACTCAAGTTCTCTTTTCATAGCAACTGTTGCACCTAGAATAAAATCTTGAAATAAAACTATTTTTCTTAACAAATACTTATTATTAAAAACTGTAGGATTACCTGGTGATATAGAGGGTAAAATATCATCTTCACAATAATATACTGCCCTACTAAACACAAAATCTGCTTGTTCTCTTTCAAATGTATCTATGTATTTTGCCATAGAAAATTCATCAAAAAAATAATCACCAGGAGAAATTGTTTTAACATATTTACCCTGACTAATTTCAATTGCACTTATTATGTTTTTAATGGTTCCAACATTTTGTGTTAAAAAATTAAATCTACAATTTTTATAATTCATTTCTTTTATCCAATTTGCCAATGAATCATAATAATTTTCATTTGAGCCATCATCTGCAATAATTACCTCAAAATTTGAATTTTTTTGGTTATATATAGAATTAATTGTTTTTTTTAGTTTTTGAATATCAGGATTATAACAACATACAATAACCGAAATATCAAATTTATCCTTCATTACAAATTCACCTCAAATTATATATTTTATCTACTTTTATAATTTTTATCCATAAATCTCATATATTCACCAGATAATATATGATTTATCCAATCTTGATGTTCTAAATTCCATTTGATTGTAGGACCAATTCCTGTTTCAAATGTATATTTAGGCTTCCAACCTAATTCAGTCATTAATTTAGTTGGATCCATTGCATAACGTAGGTCATGACCTGCACGGTCCTTTACATAAGTAATTAGGCTTTCTGGTTTACCTAATTCTTTTAAGATAACCTTAACTACTTCTAGGTTTGTTCTTTCGTTATGTCCACCTACATTGTATACTTCACCATCTCTACCTTTTCTTACAATAAGGTCAATAGCTGTACAGTGATCATATACATGTAACCAGTCACGTACATTTTCACCCTTACCATAAATAGGAAGTGCCTCATCAGCTAATGCTTTTTTAATAATTAATGGAATTAGCTTTTCAGGGAAGTGATATGGTCCATAGTTATTTGAGCATCTAGAAATAGTACAAGGTAGTCCAAATGTTCTATGATATGCCATTACAAGTAGGTCAGCTGAAGCTTTAGATGCTGAATATGGACTTGATGTATGTATTGGTGTATCTTCAGTGAAGAATAAATCAGGTCTATCTAAAGGAAGATCACCATATACCTCATCAGTTGATACCTGATGATATCTTTTTATTCCATATTTTCTACAAGCATCCATTAATGTTTGTGTACCAATTATATTGGTTTGTAAAAATATTCCTGGATTTTCAATACTTCTATCTACATGAGATTCTGCAGCAAAGTTTACTACATAATCAAATTTTTCACTTTCAAATAATTTAAATACTGCATCTCTATTACAGATATTTTCATGAACAAATTTAAAATTTGGTTTATTCATAATTGGTTCTAATGTTTCCATATTACCAGCATATGTTAGTGCGTCAATGCATACAAATTCATCATTTGGATATTCATTTACCATATAGTGGCAGAAATTACCACCAATAAAACCTGCTCCACCTGTTATTAAAAATTTTGACATGTTATTTTTCCTCCAATTCGTGTAAATATCTATTTAAAGCATCCTTCCAATCTGGAAGTCTATTAAACCCTGCATTATCAAGTGATTTTTTACTCATTCTTGAATTTAATGGTCTATCTGCTTGATTTGGTACTAATCTTTTATATTCCTCTGTTGTAACATGATTAACTTTACAAGCTAGGTTAGCTTGTTTCATTATTTCAGTTGCAAAATCAGCCCAAGAAATCATTCCTTCATTTGTTGCGTGATAAATACCGTATTTTTCAGTTTCAATCATATCACATAATAATTTTGATAAATCATATGTGTATGTCACTGAACCAATTTGATCGCATACAACATTTATTTCACTCATTCTAGAACCAAGCTTTAGCATTGTTTTAACAAAGTTATTTCCATTATATCCAAATACCCATGATATACGTACAATGAAATAATTTGAAATAGCAGATGTGACAAAATCTTCTCCTTGAGATTTTGTTTTACCATAAACTGATAATCCATTTTTAGGATCATCTACTTCAAATTGAGATTCACCTTTACCATCAAATACATAATCTGTAGATATATATACCATCTTAGCATTAACTTCTTTACAGGCCTCTGCTATATATTTTGGTCCTAATGCATTAACTTGATATACTTTTTCAGGCATTTGTTCTGCCTTATCAACAGCTGTCCATGCAGCATTATGCATTACTACATCAGGATTATACTCAGTTATAAATTTATGTACAGCAGACTCATCAGTAATATCTAAATCCTCAATGTCAATTCCTTTTACATTTGTATAACCACGTTCTTTTAATTCACGTACACAATCATATCCTAATTGACCTTTTATTCCAGTAATTAGTATTTTCATATCTTTTTTCATAATACCTCATCAACATTAATAAAATCAATCATTTGTTATTTTTAAAATTCTTTTTATAAACCTTTTAATTTTTTTATATAAAATACCAAAGAATAAACATATAGCATTGTTTTTTAATATTAACATTGTAGTATTTATAAATTTTACATCATTATATATTTTACAAATTCTTTTATATTCTATAAAAAAAGCATTATTCATTGAGTTTCCAGAAGATTTATGATAAACATTGCTAGGAATAACAAAATTTTCGTTTCCTCGCTTAATATTATCCAAGCACAATTGTGTTCCATATAAATGCCAAGTTTTATTTTCTTCACTAAAACCGTAAAAATTATCTTTACAAAAGAAAATACATACCTCATCTAATGTTTGAATACTTTTTATTTCATCAAAAGTAGTTCCAGCATATTTTTTATTTTTACCATGTTTTACTGTAGAATAAACTATATGATCATATCCACAACCAGCAAGACCAAATATTGCTTTAGGATTATTTTTTACATAAAGTACAACTTTATTTAAAAAATCACTATCCAAAAATTTAATGTCCTGATGACAAATCATAATGATTTCTCCATGTGATTGTTTAATGCCATAATTTAAAGACTGAGAAGCAGAAATAAAATTATGCTTTTTTGCATCTACAATAATTAACTCATAATCTTTATTAATTTGTTTTTCTAATGAAGATATAAGCATCTCCTTTAATGTTTGCTCATCATTAGAACAGCATATTATAGATATCATAAAAACTCCCAATACATATAATTAATATTTAATCTTACCATTTGCAACATTAATTAAATGTTGTCCATATTGGTTCTTTTTCATAGGTTCTGCAGATTCAAGTAATTCTTCTTTTGTAATCCAACCATTTTTATAAGCTATTTCTTCTAAGCATGATACCTTAAGACCTTGGCGTTCTTCTATCATTTTAACAAAAGCCGTAGCATCTGCAAGTGACTCATGAGTTCCAGTATCAAGCCATGTAAATCCACGCCCAAATGTAATTACATCTAATTTTTCATCATCTAAATACATTTGGTTTAAGGTTGTTATTTCAAGTTCACCACGTTCTGATGGTTTAACCTCTTTAGCACGCTTTGATACTCCTTTTGGATAAAAATATAGTCCAACAACAGCATAATTTGATTTTGGTTTTTTAGGCTTTTCCTCAATTGAAATAGCCTTCCCATTTTCATCAAATTCAACAACACCAAATCTTTCTGGATCAGGTACATAATATCCAAATACAGTAGCTCTACCATTATCTGCATTACTTACTGCATTTCTTAATGCTTTCTTAAATCCATTGCCATAGAAAACATTATCTCCTAATACCATACAGCAATCATCATCACCAATAAATTCTTCACCAATAATAAATGCTTGAGCAAGTCCATCTGGTGATGGTTGAACTGCATATGATAAATTCAACCCAAATCTTTTACCATCACCAAGTAATGCTTTAAATCTAGGAGTATCATCAGGAGTAGAAATAATCAATATATCTCTGATTCCTGCAAGCATTAATGTTGATATTGGGTAATATATCATTGGTTTATCATATATTGGCAACAATTGTTTTGATGTTACCATAGTTAGTGGATAAAGTCTTGTTCCACTTCCTCCTGCTAAAACTATTCCCTTCATACAATCACCTTCTTAAAATTTTAATATAATCCTAATTCAAATATATATTTACTTTCAAAACCATCAGAAAAAACATTTGACGCCCAAGAACCACATGTTTTTCCACCAATAAAATACTTGCATTTAGAAAGTAAAATTAATTTTGCCATATAATTTAATCCATTTTGCTTTACAGAAGAATTAAGTTGATTAGTATAACCTTTTGAAATAAATTTATCAGATTTATAATCATGAATAAATGAATCAAAAGAAACTACTACTATTAAATTATTATATTTATGAATCAATTCTTTGTATATTTCATAATCTTCAGTAACCAAGAAGATCTTATGATTTCCATATTTAGCCAAATAGTTTTCAACAACTTCAATTGCTTGTTCTACTGTTGGTTGAACAGGATGACCAGCTGGTCTCATTTTTAAGTAATCAGTTCCTCTAAGATACAAGCCAATACAATCTTCAACATGTATGTTCTCATTTTCTTTGTTGACTAGTTCTAGAACCTCTTTAGAAAATTTATAATTTTTATCAAATAATTCCTTAGTCTTTAATAAATCATTTTCTTTAAATGACATATCTAAATATTTTGGTGCATTATAAAATGTATTGATATCAGATAGAATAACATTTTTACTATTATAAGCGGAATCTATAGTTAAATTATTTTTACTTTCAAAAAAATAATCCCATGAATTTTCATTATTTTCGAAGTACTGAGTCTTATAATTTTTCATATCTACAAATGACAAATATCCTTTTTTATCAGAATATGACTGAAGTTTCATAACATGTAAAAATAATGCCATTAATCCTTCAACACCATCAGTTCTTGGCCTAATAATATACACAATAAAATCTTTATTTTCATCACCAAAATGACATTTTTTTCCCTTCATATCTGGATAATGTATGCGATTATATATTTTATAAAGGAAGTTCTTTACCCATCTCGGCATCGCAAATAGTATCTTCTTCAATCTTTTTTTCACAGGTATCCACATCTCCATGTTTCTTTTTTCTACAAATAATAAATGATATTAATAATGCAAAATAAATCCATAACCAATTAGTTCCATCTATGTCTTCAAAAATCATGAAACATAAGATTGACAATATAGATGCACTTAAAATAATATGATGATTTATATCCTTTATTGATTTAAACAATATCATAATATATAAATACATAAATAATGCAAAACCGATTAATCCAGTCTTATAAAATGAACCAATAATACTTGAATGTGATCCCAATGGATAACCACCAATCATATTCTTCACACCACAACCAATTAAAAAATTATTACTTATTGAAGATTTTACACTTTCATAATAAATAATAAACCTCATACTATTGCTTCCACTTCTAGAATTTAAAAGTTTCATAAGTATTGTAAATATAGCAGGTGACACTAATATGCCAACTAAAAAAACACTAAAAATTATATAGGATTTGACATCTTTTCCTTTACGTAATTCCTTTAAAAATACAAATACAGCAAATAGAAATAAGCATAGAAGTAGTCCCCACCTAGACCTAGACATATAGATAGAAATCATACAGGCAATAAACAAAAATCCTATAGTTAGATACTTAAATTTTTTACTATCAAGAAACTTTATTGCAAATGGTATATTTACAAAACAAAACATAGATATCAATGTTGGATATTCAAAAAAACAACAAGTTCTATATGTTAATTGCCCATTAATATAATCATCATTTAGTAATTGTCTTCCACCTGGTATTGATATATTCATTCCTTTAAAATGTAAAAAAATACCAAATATAGTAACAATAAACAAAATGGATATATTAATTATTGCCATAATTCCACAGTTTTTAATACTTATCCTAACATTATACTTGGTATAAATCGATAATATCATTCCTGCATTAATCCAGATTAGTGTCGTATTTAATGCAGCAAATACTCTATTAAGTTCAAAAGAATTAATTAACATAGCAAAGACTATGGCTAAACATTGTATTGCACCTATGGATAATAAAACTTTAGAGTACCTAGTAAGTTTTATTCCTCTGTGAAAGTAAAACATTATAAGATAAGCAAAAGATAATATTAAAACTAACTCTTTCTTTATTATACATAATGGCCAAAGAAATAATAATGGATTTTTAACAAAAATCTCAGTTATCTTGTTCATAATGTCTCCTTTCTAATCAAATAATTTTTTTACATCCTCTATAAGCATATTATTAAAATTAGCATTATTTGATTTAAACTCTAACGAATCATTATCATAATTCAAAATTGCACCTTCAAGTTCATTTATATCAATTATAACTTCAATATTAAGTCCTCTTTTTTTAAGTTCCAAACAAAAATCTACTTGATGATTATTTACATGTTCATTATATTTAAACTGTCTAGGAACAATTATAGGTTTTTTGCCTAGTGATAAAGCATCAATAAAACTAGCAGGTCCACCATGACAAATAATTATGCGAGCATTTTTATATAATTCTTGCATTTGTTCCCAAGGAATCAAGTCATAATATTTACAATTTTTAGGTTCATATTTAGAATAACCCTTCTGAATAACTATCTCATCTTCAATTAAGGCTTTTTCTTTTATTTCATCAATCTTTTTTATTAATCTATCAAAAGATTGCTCGTGTGTTCCAACTGTAACAAAAATCATAATAAATAACGTAGAATATTCTACATTCTCCTATCTTAGAAAATTTTACCTAAACATTTTGCTTTAGGATAAACATCTAGCATTTCCTCCCATTGTACATAAAACTCATCAGCATATTTATAACAAAATTTTCCTGATTTTGTACTTGAATTTATTCTATCAAAAACTTCAATATATATACATTTACAATGGAAAAACTTTTTACCCAACCAGAAAAAAGGAATTGATATTGCAGCACCAGTACTAATTATAATATCAGGTTTCTCTTTTTTTAAGATTTTTATTGCTAAAAAGAAGTTTCTAAATAGATTAAAGAAATTCCCGTTTGTTGGATAATAACACCAATATTTCTTTTCTTCTTTTAATTGACTTTCTGCATCAATTTTATTAAAAGTCACCCAAAATCTTTCATGCGATTCCCAAAATGGTTTTAGCAACATCATATGAGTTAAATGTCCACCTGATGAAACAGGAATACAAATTTTAGTTTCGTTAAACTTGATTATCTTTTTCATTTATTCTGCCGCTCCATGTGTAAATAATTTAAATGGAGTCCTAATTATCAACCATATATCATAGAAAAAACCACGACGTTCACATATATATTTCAAGTCAAGTTTCATCATTTCTTCAAAAGAAGTATTACTTCTACCATGAATTTGCCAATAACCAGTTAACCCTTGAGGTACTAGTAATCTTAATTTATCTCTTTCAGAATACAACTGATATTCCCTAGTCGTGCATGGTCTAGGTCCAACAATACTCATATCTCCCTTTAAAATGTTGAAAAATTGAGGTAATTCATCTAATGATGTTTTTCTCAATATTTTCCCAAATTTTGTAATTCTAGGGTCACCCTTCATTTTAAAAGTAATTCCACCAGTTTCATTATGTTGCATTAACGATTCAAGTTCTTGTTCAGCATCTACCTTCATAGATCTAAATTTATAAAATTTAAATACTTTTCCGTCCTTGCCAACTCTGTCCGATACATATATTCCAGGGCCTTTAGAAGTACACTTAACTAATACCCATAGTAATATAAACAACCATGAAAAAATAATTATTACTAAAAAAGATATTGTAATATCAAAAAATCTTTTAAAAAAATAATAAACTGGTTTTCTCTTAACATAAAATGCAGAAGGATCGATTGCATTATAATCTACTTTATTTCTACTCATCTTAATTCTCCTCATAATGTATAGATATATTTTATCTTATATACCAAATTATAAACATACATATATTATATGCATTATGAGATTTTAACATCTAAGAATAAAAATAATAGGAAATATATTATTTTTTTCAACATAAACATTATCTACTTTATTATTAGTTTTTGTTAATTCAATTCTATACAATTTTCTAACATGTAAAAATGATTGTAAGTAACATTTCAAGCAAGAAATTATCTCATAATTATCAATATAAGTTAATTCACCCAATGAATCAACAATATATAAAGAAATTGTAGCATCAATCATATATAAAGAAAATAATGAGAATTCAGCAGCTTTAACTATATCAATTATTCTTTCAAACATTTGCATTGCTGAGTAAATTATATTCATTGTAAACAGATATAAAGGCTCATATCCTATGCCATTTCTCCATAACCAAGCATAAAGTAAATACAATCCTGACATTATAACAATAGTTACAAATACATTTCTAAAAGAACGAAGAATAATACTTAAATAGGTAGCTATAACAAAAAATAAGATAATTATACTAAAATATTCAGATATAAATCCAATTAAGTATTCTAACATTTTCTTCACTCCTTTCGAAACACATAAAAAAATAAAACAAATATTCTTCTTTAAGAATACTAAACATATATTATTTTATCATTTATTGTAAAAAAAAGCAAATAATTTAACTCTAATAAAGACTATAATTTAACTCTAATAAAGACTATAATTTAACTCTAATAAAGACTATAACAGCAATGATTCTTACTCACCGTTAATTGACAATTTTTACAAAAAATTATATTTTGTCAAAAAATGAAAAATAAAACTCCAAAACATTTTGAATAATCGGAGATTATTTTTTATTTTGGAGTTTTATTAAATCATTTAAATTTTCTTGATTTCAGCATCAAACTTCTCTTTTGCTGATTCTTCAGAATAATTATCTTTAACATAAGAAATTAAATTATTTGATAATTCATTTAATTTTTTATTATCTAAATAAATATCTGCTAAATCACTAAATGTATCATCAACAATTAATGATTCACAATCAATACCTTCAGCACCACAAATGGTAGTATAAACTGGTACACCCTTTGACATTGCTTCAACTACCTTACCCTTTATACCAGCACCAAATCTTAATGGTGCTACTACCATTTTTACTGAATTATATAAATAGTCTAATTCACTATCTGAAACAAAGCCTTTTACAATTATATTTTTGTTAGCTGAATCAATTAATTCTTGAGGAGGATAAGATCCAGCAACATATAATTTAATATTTTTGTTTTTAATTAAAATGTTAGGCATTATTTCCTTTATAAACCACATAATGCCATCAAAGTTTGGTGAGTGTCTAAATCCACCAACAAATAAAATTCCATCACGTTTATAAGCATTATAATTACTACTAATATTAGAATATAAATATGGTTGTAATACCTTTACATTTAAACTATTATTATCCTTTTTAATTTCTTCTACTTCTATTTTTGAAGGATAATATATTAAATCTACCTTATTAAAAATATCAAGCTCAATCTTTTTCCATTTTTCAGATTCTTTTAATAAAGCATCATCATGCTTAAGCTCGTATTCTCTATTTATTCTAAGATAATGCAGATCATGACCATAATAAATAAGCTTAGCATTTTTACAATTTTCAATAACAACATCAATAAATTTTGTAGTAATATGAGGTCTATTAAAGAAGACATAATCGAAATAATTACCATTTTGTTTTAGCCAATTCTGATAATTATTTGCATAATATGGTCCATATAATACCTCAATACCCATTTTTTGAAGTTCTTTTGTGTATGGTTCATGTCTATAAAAGTTTTCACCTAAAAACTTAACATTATATCCTAATTCAGAAAGTATTTTCAAATAACCAAACACAGTTCTAGAACCAGCATCCTTATCATATTGAGGAACATAATGATCAATAACAAGAATGGTTTTCTTATTATAGCTTCTATCTCTTGCGGTAAATACATTTTCCGCATTAGGATAATGATTTAATAATACATCCTTCCATTTATTATAAAATTTCTTTGTGTTATCAATTTGATATTTTTTTACACCACTTGATGTGTCAGTTCCATTTGACACTCCTTCATAATGTATAACAACAGAAAACGGATCATAAATAACCTCATATCCATGCTTACGAACCTCAAATGCTAAATCTGAATCCTCACAATATGCAGGACAGAATGTTTCATCAAAACCGCCAATTTCATCCCATAATTTCTTTGAAATCATTATTGCCGCACCAGAAATATAATCAACAGGCTTTCTGTAATTATATTCAGATGCCTCAGGATCACTTTTATTACCATAATTCCAAGCTGATGCATCCTGCCATAATATTCCACCTGCTTCTTGTAATTGACCTGTAGGATATACAAGCTTTGAACCAACCATTCCAGCATTAGGATATGTATTTATTGTTTCAATTAATGATTCTAACCAGCCAGGTTGAACATTTGTATCATTATTTAAAAAGAATAAATATTTACCTTTTGCAATTTTTGATGCATTATTACAATTTAGTAAGAATCTGGTATTAACCTTATTCTTATTTACTTTTATATTTTTTACATATTTAGAAATATGAACAGTTTCATCAGTAGAACAATCATCACCAATAATAACCTCATAATCAATACCCTTTGTATTTTTTATTATTGATTCAATACATCCATATGTATAAGAAAATTGATTATATACAGGAATAATTATACTAACAAGTGGATTATTAACATTAGGTAATTCTAATGTTTTATATTCACTTCTTGGTTTCATATCAAATAAATCTAATGACTTAGAATAATTAATTTCTGTATTATTTTCCTGATAAACATTTACTCTTTCAAGTACTCGCTCAACACCTTCTGATTTAGAATATTTTTTAAATTTCTTTATATTAGATGGTGTCATGTGCTTTATAAACCAAATAGGATGTCTTAATGCCTTAAAGAACATCTTAACAAATAGTTTTCTTTTTGAATTAGGTGGAAAGAAAAAATCTCTTACCTTAAAATATTTAAGTGAAAGCTTATATGTAGTTGAATTTTTAATTTGACTTAATTCATTCATTAATTGATCATTATTAAAATTCAAATTTTCAATATTTGAATTAAGACTAGAAATTTTACCTAAACATGTATTAATCTCATCTTTTAATTCATTATTTTCATTTAATATTTTTTTATTTTCTTCAGAATACTTTTCAATTTGTAGAGATAAATTATCATTTTCATTAATAAAATATTCAATCTTAGAATCTCTATCCTTTATTTCTTCATTTAAAGAATTACCCCAAGAGCCTAATTCATTAATTCTATCATTTAATCTTGAAATTTCAGTATTTGCATTATCAATTGCATTAAACACATAATGCTCATTCTTTTGATAATTAAGTAAATAATTATTTTCTACCATTTTAGTAAAAGCATCATTCATATTTTTGAATATAGTTAATACTTTAGCATTTAGTTTTTTATAAAGTATTTCCTTATCAATAGCATGATTTAATGCATAATGCTCTACTGCACGATAAATGACAAAATCTCTTGGAACCGGAAAATCAAATACCCATTCATAATCTAATATTATTGGATTATTGTTTTTATCAACAATAATATTTGAAAAGATTAAATCAATATTAGAAAGCTTACAAGCTTTACCTTGATAATCAATATGACCAAATACATTTTCAAATTCTTTTGTCATTTCAAAATCAACAATATTATCCTTATTATCTAATAATGATAAATAATGATTAATTGCTAAATCAATATTTCCATTATTAATTAAATCCTCAAGACTATTACCTTGTACAAAAGGAAATAATAGTTTATTATTATCTTTTGTACAAGATACAATATTATCATTATATATTTCTTTTAGCTTTAGATAATTTGAATACATATTATCCAAATGATTAGAAGAATACAAAGATGATTTAATTACAGAAAAAATACCGTTATTATCAACAATTCTAGTTTCTGTCTGATATTCAATTTTTCTTGTATATGTAACCTTACTATAAATTGTTGACATATTTTGCTCCTTATTTTAGTTTAATTAAGAATGAATTAACAAATTCATCAAATTCATTTGATTTAATTGCTTCATTCATTGCCTGTGTTTCATTAAATAAAACATATCTATCTCTATCAAATGAATGACCCAAATTACTTATTTGGCCTACACTAGGCAAGTAATCCTGTGAAAAAATTTCAATTGGCATTTTATAATCTGGAAGAGGATAATAAAAATAATAATTAAAACCAACCTCATTAAACATAGATATTAGTTGTTTTTTTGAAAATGTTTCAACATGATTATTATCATATCCTTCTATTGAATTAAAATATACAGCAGTGTGATCTTCTGCTGAACCAGAAAAATATTTCATACCATATTTATTTTCTATTGCGATAAATAATTCTCCATTATTTTTTAATAATGATTTTAATTTATTTAAAAAATAAATAAATGGATTTTTTTCATTGGGGAAATATAATTTTGCATATTCTAATACACCAATTAAAAAAATCTTATCATATTTTTTTTCAAATTTCATGTCATTGAAGTTTGCAGCATATATTGTCAAATCATTAACATGTTTATTTCTTTCATAGTTAATCTCACATCTACGCTTTGATAAATCAACACATGTAACATGCTTACTATACATACACAATGATTCTGTAATAGCTCCGCATCCTGAACCAACCTCTAAGCATTCATCATTATCATGTATATCGCAAGGTAATAAAATTGAGCCTCTAATAGGACTCAAATGGTAAAGAATTGGCCATCTATTATCTGATGATAAAAGCTCAAATATTTCATCTTTAGATTTAGTTTTAACAATTTGTAACAACTCATCTTCTATTATGCCATCAGAATATAAGTCTTCTCCAGAATAATAATCTAGATTTAACTTAGCCATTTTAATTCTCCTTAATTACTTTAATTTCACAGTTTGGATCAACAATTCCAACATTTTGTGTTTTTGATAATATATCTAATGTAGTAATTTCATAATTTCTACATAAAACCTCTAATTCATCACCATTATATTTAGTAACACCTAAATCTAATAGATATTGGTTTACAGCAATAGGAACTGTAAAATAAAAATCACAAACAATAATATCACCAGCTTCAATATTTGAAAGCTCAACATTTTCATATAGTGTGTTTGTCCCCATTATTTCTAGTCCCTTGTTGTTTTTTAATGTCCAGGCAACAATTGGATTTTCAACATGGTTGTTAAATTTAATTTTTACCTTTAACAATACATTTGAAAATTTTTCAACTGTATTAGTTAATTCACCCTTGGAATCAAAAATTCCAAAATCAATTATTTCAGCTAATCCATTCCCATATATTTGTGGATTTGGATTAACTGCTAGATGATTTTTCCACAAATCATCATTATTTTCAATTTTATTTTCTATATTTTTTTCTTCGTTAGGATTATAGGAATTTGCAAGTATTTTTTTATAAATATTTACTATTTCACTAGGCTTACCTATTTTAATAAATTCACCTTGATTTAAAAGCATCACTCTATCACAATATTTTAATACACTTGTCATATCATGTGTTACAAATAATATTGTTTTACCTAATTTTTTAAATTCCTCAAATTTTTTATAGCATTTTGCTTGAAAGAAAATATCACCAACAGATAAAGCTTCATCTACAATCAAAATATCAGGATCTACATTTATCGCAACCGCAAAAGCAAGTCTTGCAAACATACCTGAAGAATATAGCTTTACTGGTTGATTAATAAAATCACCAATTTCAGCAAATTCTTCAATCTTAGGTAGAATTTCATCTACCTCAGATTTTGACATTCCTAAAACCATACCATTCATATATATATTTTCAATTCCTGTATAGTCCATATTAAAACCAGCACCAAGCTCTAAAAGTGCAGATACTCTGCCATTTACTTCAACGCTTCCTGTTGTTGGTTGTAAAACACCAGTTATAATCTTTAATATTGTTGATTTTCCTGATCCATTTGTTCCGATAATACCAAAGCATTCTCCTTTATTAACAGAAAATGATATACTGTTTAGTGCTTTAAAATCAACATGATATGATTTACGTCTAATAAAGTTCATTGATTCTTTTAATCTATCAATAGGCTTATTATATAAATTATAGGATTTTGTAACTTCATTAACCTTAATTACTTCGCTCATTTTAGCCTCCTACAATAAATCAGGGAAATGCTTCGATAATCTCTTAAAGACAAAATAACCTAATAAGAAAATAATAATCGTAGCTATCCAAAAATAAATTGATAAGAATTGATGTTCATAAAAGCCTTTACCATACATGAATACTTCCCTGTATCCTTGAACAATATAATAAAACGGATTAAGCTTTAATACATTAACAACAGTTGGATTCATTGTATCTGGATTCCAAAATACTGGTGCCATCCAAAATCCTATTTGAAGTAATACATTTACAATTTGTGAAATGTCCTTCCAAAATACAGAAAGTGAAGAAACAAGCCAAGAAATACCAACAAGTAAACATGACAAGGCAAATGTATAATAGAATACTTGAAACCAAGTACCATAAAATGGCATTTTATAACCCATATAAATCCCAAAAATAAAGACAATAAAAAATGCATGAATAATTAATGCAGAAGCTACTTTAATTACTGGTAATAATTGTATTTTAAATTTTACTTTCTTAACTAAATAGCTATATTCATATAATGAATTACTTGATTGCATAATTGCATCATTTGCATATGTCCATGCAACATATGATGGTACTAACCACAAAATAAATGGAACATTATCAACTGGTGAATTTTTAAATCCAACCTGAAAAACAAACCAAAATACTAAAATAGATATAAGTGGTTGAATGTATGCCCACAATATTCCACCTATTGATCCAGCGTATCTTTTTTTCAAATCCTTACAAGCAAATTGAAATAAAGTTTTTAGATAATATGAACATTTATTTAAAATATTTTTCAATTTACTCAAAATACTCACCTTCTATAATGTTTATTAATAAATACTTCTAATTAATATTTTTCCATAGTTAGACTATTGTATTATATCATAAGACCATTTTTTTCACAAATAATATTTTTTATACAAAAAAATTATAATTTTCTTCACACTATAATAATATAAAATACTATTTAATCCTATTTTCAATATAACCAATACCTTCTATTTCACATCTTACTACATCGCCTGATTTTAAAAACCTTGGAGGATTATACCCCATTCCTACTCCTGCAGGCGTACCTGTTGACACAATTGTCCCCTTTTTAAGTGTCATGCCTTCGCTCAAATTTTCAATCACAAAATCAATAGGGAAAATGAAATCACTAGTATTTCCATCCTGCCTTAATTCACCATTTACATATGATTTAATTGATACGCCATTTGGATCAAATACATCAGCTGTAACAACAACTGGCCCAAGTGGTGTATAAGTATCTAAGCTTTTACCTAGGTACCACTGCTTATGTTTAGTCTGAATATTTCTTGCTGAAACATCATTCATAATTGTGTACCCAAATATATAATCATAAGCATCATTTTTATTAACATTATAGCAATCCTTGCCAATTATAAAAGCAAGCTCTGCTTCATAATCAAGTGAATCTACAATATTAAAATGAGGATCAATATAATCATATGGACCATTCATATAATTTACTCTTTTAGAAAAATAAACAGGTTCTACTCTTTCTTCTAGTTTTTCAAGCTTAAATCTTGCTGATTCCTCACAATGCTTTTGATAATTTAATCCTAAGCATAATACATCCTGCTTTGGAATTGTAATAGGTGCTAAGAAATTAAAATTGTTATATTCAATACCATTTTCATATTTAATTAGCTTATTCAGTTCATCTAAAGAATAATTATCAATTAATTCATTTAAATTCTTGGCTTTAATATTCATATTATCAAAACTATAAAATAAATTATTTTTAATTAAACCTAGAGTTTCTACATTATTAATCAATAGATTTGCGATTATCATAATAACCGCACATTCCTTTCTCGCGCCTCGAAAGGCACACATAGTCATGAAAATATTTTTTTGTTATAATCTCAGCACGAGGAGCTGTTATACACTACAGATCACGTGGGGGGAAGTTGTAGACGTCTACAGCTTGTATAGATTAAACCAGTATAATAACCAGTGACAGAGTTATCCTTACATGCACACATAAGTGAAGACCTCGAGTCCGAAGACTAATCAATGACGTTTAGTTCGTTCTAAGGTGTGTGATAACTTAGTCAATGTAACTTCCTCCTCGAATAATTCTTAAG
>JALEQD010000013.1 GCA_022768655.1 Anaeroplasma sp. | reverse complement strand
AATTGGAAGTGATTATTGATATGGAGGAATTAACTGAAAAAAGAAAGAAAAAGTATAAAATTATTAGAATGATTATTCAAATAATAATACTAATTTTATTAATTGGTGCATTAATATATGGTACAATTAAGCTTTTTCCTGTTTTTTTAAAAATTCAAAATGATGAAGAATATCGTAATTATATTATTGGTAGAATAAATAATTTAGGCTCATGGAGCTGGCTTGCTATTATTTTGGCTCAAATAATTCAAACTATTTTTGCTATTATTCCTTCAGGCCCTATTGTTATGATTTCAGGAGTAATGTTTAGTCCAGCAGTTGCGGTAATATTATGTGTTGTTGGGCAAACACTAGGTGGATTATGTGTTTATTTTTTAATTAAATTGTTTGGGGTAAGATTTTTGGCATTGTTTATAGACCCTGATAAAATTAAGGAATCAAGATTTTTGAAAAATGAAACAAGGTGTGAGGTATTAATGTTTGGCTATTTATTAATACCTGCACTACCAAAGGATATTGTATCCTTTGTGGCTCCCTTTACAAAAATAACCCCATTGAAATTTACTATTATTAATTTAATCGCAAGAATTCCAATGACAATCGTTACAGTATTTTTAGGTTCATCTTTGATTACTGGTGCATATCATATTGCGATTATTTTAGGTTCTATATCTTTTGTGCTTGCATTAATCTGTTTTATTTTTAATAATAAAATCGTTAAATTACTAGAAGGCGACAAAAAAAGCGTATAGATTAAACTATAATGGACATACTAGTATTAGAAAGGAATGATACTATGGTATGTGTTAATTGTAGTGCAAAAACCTGTGGCTATAATGAAAAAAGCCATTGCTCAAAAAATAATATTGATATTGAGGGTTTGTTTGCTAAAAGTAAAATTGGAACATTTTGTCAGTCATTTAAAAATCCTCATGACAATGAGAATTTAATGAAGGAAATGGCAAAGGAAATGACTGCAGATACATCTATTTATGTAAGCTGTAGTGCTAATTACTGTGCATATAACAAGGACAATTATTGTGAAGCAAAAATCATTAATATTGGTAATGAAAATGCAAAGTATAGAAGCGAAACACAATGTGACAGCTTTAAGCTTCGTTAATTCAATAATTCAATTTAAAACTGGTGTGTTCATTGAACACATCTTTTTTTATAAAATGTTGATCCAGTAGGTATTCATACTAAAGATTATATTGTAATTATGGTTGAGTAATATGAAAATAATAATTAAAAATGGCGATGGAAAAAAATTTCATTTGCGAATACCAACTAGATTAATTAAATGGAAATGGATCTATTCTTTGGGTTTAAAGCAAATAAGTGATGAAAAGACCAAACAAGAAATAATGACATTCAAAGAGAATTCATAATGCTTTTATAAAACAATAAGAAAATATATTAAAGAAAATGGTCATTTTACATTAGTAGATATTAAAAGTAGTAATGGTGAAATTGTTAAAATAATTATATGATATTAGAGGCTGTTATGAAATTAAAAAATTATCTTAACAGCTATTTTTCTATACTTAATGATTCTAATGCTTAAAGAAATAGAAATTGAAGCATAAATAGATATAAAAATAAAAAGTGGCATCAGCCACTTTTTACATTATCAATTACTATAAAATATTACTTTACAATTGTACCCATTACAACGCCTGATAAAGCGCCTGCATTTGATTCATCTGTATCAACATGCATTGCTAATGCATATTTTTCAGAAACACGAACAACTGTATCACCAAATACTAATTGTCTACCAGTTTCATTTAAAACCTTAACATTTACGATTTGACCATTTTCAACACCAAACTCTTTTGCATCAGCTGGAGTCATATGGATATGTCTTTTAGCAACAATTACACCCTCTGTAAGTTCAACTTCACCAGCAGGACCTACTAATTTACAAGGAGCAGAACCCAATACATCTCCTGATTCCCTTACAGGTGCAACAACACCTAATGTTCTAGCATCAGAGAATGAAACCTCAACTTGATTAACATTACGACATGGACCTAAAATTGAGCATGATAATGAGCCCTTAGGACCTACAACAGTTACCTTTTGATTAGAAGCGAATTGACCAGGTTGGCTTAATTCCTTTTTAACTGTTAATTCTTGGTTAGCACCAAATAATTTTTCAAGAACCTCTTGAGTTACATGAACGTGTCTAGCACTTGTTTCGATTACAAATTCTTTCATTTTAATTTACCCCTTTATTTTTGTTTTACAACAATAAATTATATCATAATTATATAAAATATCAATTTTTTTTGAAATTTATATTATTTTTTTGGTATAATTATACAAAAAAGGTGGCAATTATGGATTATATAACAGATTTAAAGAATTTTATTCCTTCATGCGAACAAGAAAAAATAGATTACAAATTATTCTTAGAATTCATTAATACCTATAAGGATAAATCATTAGATAGAGATAATCTCATAGGACACTTAAGCTCATCTGCTTGGATAGTTAATCAGGATAAAACAAAGGTATTATTTAATTTTCATAATATTTATAAAAATTGGGGATGGCTTGGTGGTCATTCTGATGGAGAAAAGGATCAATCAAAGGTAGCATTAAAAGAAGCGAAGGAAGAAAGTGGTATAGATGATATCAAGCTATTATCCTCTAGTCCTATTTCAATTGAAATATTACCAGTTAGCTATCATATTAAAAATGATAAATTTGTTAATTCACATCTACATTTTAATATGACATATCTTCTTCAAGCAAATGATACTTCAGAACTTAAAATAAAGCCTGATGAAAATAGTGGTTTGAAATGGGTTGATTTAGATGATGCATATAAATATACAAATGAGGAATGCATGATTCCAATATATAAAAAATTAAGTCAATATGTAAAAAAAATAAAAGATTGAAAAAAGAGGAAAAATATGATTTCAATTAAATCGAAGGATAATTCAGTTTTTACAGAATTAAATGGTACAGTAGAGGAAATATTAAATGATTTAATTAGAGGAGTGACTGCAATTTTAATTAAGATAGTTGATGATAAGGAAGCATATGATATTGTTTTTGAAAGATTTTTAGAAGATTTAATAGATTTTGCAGATCAAGTTCAAGCAAACATGTTTTTAGATTCTCAAATTGAATCATAATTTACTATTTATAATTATATTATCTATTAAAATTATAATTTAAAACATATATTATAATTGTTACAAAATTTAGATGATTAGAGGTGGTTACTTATGTTCGAATTTAAGCTTCAAATTGGATGTATACTTGTTTCATTATTTTTTCTATTTTCATATTTAGCAAATATGATTAAAAATAAAAAAATAAGGCTAAATCCTTATTTTTTAACACTATTAATAATATCTCCCATATCAGTAGCCTTTGATGGTATTACGGCTTGGACAGTAAATAATAGAGATATTGTTTATGATTGGGTAAATTTATTACTACATTGTATATTCCTTGTTACCATGCTAATAAATAGTATGCTTATTTTTCTTTATATGTATGATATATTAGTTGGCTTAAATAGAAAAAAAATATTAAGTACAATTAGTTTTACTACAGTGTTTATAATATTGATGGCTTGTTTCATTCCTCAGTTGTATTACATTGATGGTAATCTAACAAGTTATTCTATGGGAATTTCCGTTTATATAACTTTTGGAATTGTTGTTTTTATGTTTATATCCATTATTACCATTATGATATTACATAGAAAAACGATAAGTAAGAATAAAAAAAGATCTATTTATATTTATATTGCGATATCATTATTAATTTTTATAATTCAAATTATATTTCCTGAAATTTTAATTAGTAGCTTACTTCCCATTGTAGCTATTGTATTTATATATGTTGATTTCGAAAATCCTTCATTTGTTAGACTAAAACAATATAATGATGATATTGTAACTTGTTTTTCAGTTTTGGTTGAAACTAGAGATAATAGTACTGGTGGTCATATAATCAGAACAAAAGATTACATAAAAGTGATGCTTAATGAAATGAAAAAGGATCCAAAATATTATGGAATATTATCAAGGGATTATATTCAAAGAGTAATTGAGGCAGCACCAATGCATGATATAGGTAAAATATCAACACCAGATTATATTTTGCAAAAGCCTGGTAAATTAACAGAAGAAGAATTTGAAATTATGAAAAAACATTCAAGTGTTGGTGGAGAAATAATCAATGAAACATTTTCAGTTTTAGATGATGATGAATATAAAAAAATAGCATATGAGGTTGCAAGATTTCATCATGAAAAATGGAATGGAATGGGATATCCTGATGGATTAAAGGCTTTAGAAATACCACTTCATGCAAGAGTTATGTCCATTGTGGATGTTTTTGATGCAATATCTTCTAAAAGATGTTATCGTGATGCAATGCCACTAGATAAATGCTTTAAAATAATAGAAGAAGGCTCAGGGACTCTCTTTGATCCAGATTTAGTTGATATATTTTTTAAATCAAAGGATAAAATAATAGGATGTTATTATAAAAACTATAGTAAAAAATAAAATAAGCCATAGCTTAGAACTTTAGCTATGGCGATTATTTATATAATATATCTAATATTTCTTCTGGTACGTATTTATCTACAGGATGATTAAATTTCATTAATTCTTTTATAGAAGAAGATGATACAATTAGATTTTCTAAGGAAGGCATTAATAATACAGTATCAATATCATTATATATTTCTTTATTATATTGATGTAGAGAAAATTCATTTTCATAATCTAAGAAATTTCTTATTCCTCTTACTATTACAGTGATTTTATTTTCCTTGCAATAATTAACTACTAAATCGTTAGAGGTTGAAATAACTACATTTTTTAGATTTTTTGTTGATCTTTTAATCATTTCAATTCTATCTTCGATATTATACATTGATTTTTTATCTATGTTGTATGAAACAAGGATATGTAGTTCATCAAACATTTTTGCTGCTCTTTTAATAATATCTAAATGTCCATTTGTTATTGGATCAAAGGAACCAGGATATACTGCCTTACTCATAAAATAACACCTCGTTTTTTTTATTATATACCATATTTTTATTTTTGTCATCATAATCTATTTTGGTGAATATAGATGAAAAAAATAAAAATCCTATTGTTAAATATTTTATTTTTCCTTATACTATCTAGCTGTTATAATAGTAGTATTAATTATGATACTACAAGGTTAAAAGGTAGTAAAGCATATGCTTATAATATAGAAGATGAAATTATAGAATTAGTAAATGTAGAATTAATAATAAACGATCCTAAGGATGTTTTTGATTTATATACATTAAATTTCAATTATTTACCAATAGGCTATTCATCTATGGCAATAAATGGATTAGAATTATATTCATATAAAATAATAAATGATGACGTATATTATAATGTTAATGAATATATAAGCTTAGTTTACGATTTTGATATTTTTTATGAATTAATTATTAAAACTAACAAATTAATAGGATTTAATAATACATATATCGTATTTAAAAATAATATTTATGAAAATTCGACAATAAATCCTTAATATGAATGATAAAATTTATTTGTTTTTGTGGTAAAATCAATAAAGAGGTATAAATAAATGAAAAAGATTGTCATTGCTACAAATAATATGCATAAGGTTAGGGAATTTAAATCTTTATTTCCTAATGGTGATTATGAAATTATGTCACTAAAGGATATCGGTTATAATAAGGAAATTATAGAAGATGGTAAAACATTTGAAGAAAATGCCATTATTAAGGCTAGACAGGTTTCATTAGATTTAAATGTTATCGCAATAAGTGATGATTCTGGGTTAGAGGTTAAAGCTTTAAATAATGAACCAGGTATATATTCAGCTAGGTATGCTTCAGGACATGATGATGAGGAAAATAATAAGCTTCTTTTAAAAAAACTAAAAGGTGTAGAAGATAGAAAGGCTAGATATGTTTGTGCTATTTGTGTTTATCATCCTGATAATACCTATAGGGTTGTTACAGAAACCTGTGAGGGATTAATAATAGATGAGCGTAGAGGAACAAATGGCTTTGGCTATGATCCATATTTTTATATTGAACAATTTCAAAAAACATTTGCTGAGGTATCACTAGAACAAAAAAATACAATTTCTCATAGAGCTAAGGCTTTAAGAAAAATTAAGGAGATTTGTAATGAGGATTTTAGTTTTAAGTGATAGTCATAGCACTAATATAAAAATAGATTTTTCATCATTTGATTATGTTTTTCATTGTGGTGATAGAGGTTTTTCTAAGCTTTCAGATGATGTTATTTATGTAAAAGGCAATTGTGATTTTACAGGCGATAATGAAAAAATAATTGAAATTAATGGTAAAAAAATATTTATTACACATGGAAATATATATAATGTAAAATATAATTATATGAATTTATATTATAAAGCTTTAGAGCTTAAGGCTGATATAGTTTTATTTGGTCATACACATAAACAAATTGTATTTAGTGAAAATAATATTTTATTTTTAAATCCTGGCGCATACGAAAATGGCTGCTATGCAATAATTAATGATACTAATATCGAATTATATGAAAAAAATATGATTAAAGAAATAATAGATTTTAGGTGGTGAAAAAATGATTTTACAAGAAATTTTACAGCTTGATAAGGTTCAATCCTCTATAAAGAAAATAGATTTATACTTAGTTTCAACTGTAAAACAAAGTGATGAATATATTATTGCATTATCATATAAGGCAATAATTCTTCATACTATAGGAAAATCAAATGAAGCCCTTAAGATTTTATTTACACTTGTACCTACATTTAAGGAATTAACAACAAATTCAATTATTTATATATGTGATGCGATAATTGATATTTGTATTGATGTAAAAAGATATGATCAGGTGGAAAAGTATATTCAAATCAAAAATACATATTTACCTGTATCTAAGCATGTTCTTCATATTAAGGATAATATAAAATATTATCTTGCTACTGGAAAAACTACACAAGCAAAGGAAGAATTATTAAAATATTTAGATGATGATTTAACAAAGGAGGAAATGATTTTTGCAAAGGAAGAATTAGCAAAAATCTATTTCAATGAACATCAAAATAGTAAATATTTGGAGCTTGTAAAGGATTTAGAACCATATTATCAGGCAAATTTGTGTCTTGAAAAGCTTGCAATTATTGGGTTGAATAAATTAAAAATTTATTTTGAGTCTGGAAATTATACAAAAGTAGTATTAGAAGGAAATCAGTATCTAAAGGATGATGAATTAAAAAATCATTTTAAGATATGTGCTGCATCTTTTCTTATTAAATCATATTTATTATTAAATGATTACAAAAAGGCAGGTATAATTGAAAGTATATATTGTGAGTATATTGATGATGTTGAGCCTAAGGACGCAATAGATTTTTGTTATGCAGCGTTAGACTTATATACAAAAACTAATACAATTGTTTCTGTACGTGAGTATCAAAATAAGATAAATGAATTGGAAGGAATAAAAAAAGAAAAAAGGCAAGCACAAAAGAAAAGCAAAAATAAAGAAGAAATAATTATTCCTACTATTAATGAAGAAATAGAAAATGAAATAATTAATGAAAAGAATTTAGTTTTAAATCAAGAAAAAGAAAAAATTGATGTAAAAAATAAAATAGAAGTTGTATATGAATCTATTAAAAATGTTGTTGTATCAAAAAACTTTGAATCCTTATCGTTTGTTTTTGATACAATAAGCTCTTTAGATTTAAAACTAAAATTTAGAGAGCTATTTAGAAATTGTTGTATTGCATTATGTCAAAAATTTCCTATTAATGAAGTATATTTATTATATTTTAATCGTAAATATTTGGGACTACATTATAAGAAGGAAAGAGTATATGATAAGATATTAGAATTTTCTGATATTGAAAATACCTTAAGTTTTCAAGCAATGAATTATCAAGAGGATGCATTTATAAGCCCAGAAGATTCTTTGTATAAATATGATATTGTTACAAAAAAAGAATATGAAAAAATACCATATGCTGTAGCAATGCCACTTAATGATTCTATTTCAGCAATAGGCTCTATAGCTTATTTTTCTAATGAAGAATTTCTTGATAAGGAAATGGTTTATGAGTCACTTAAGCTAATTACCTCAATGCTAAATTTAAGGTTTTTGATTTCACTTAAGCAGGATGAATTTGAATATAATAATAAAAAATTATTCTTTTTAAATGAAAAAATGAGATCTGGCTTAAAAGAAGAAATTGATGGTTATATTCATTTTTCACCTCGTGCCTGTGAAATATTAGGAGTATTAGAGGATATGACTATAAATGAATTTTATAATCATATCAATTCAAAAGATCTAATTGAATACAAAAGAATTCAAGAACAATTATATACTCTGCTTAGTGATGATTGTAAAATTGAATATGAATTTAAGAAAAATGATGATATTATCAAGGTTAAAGAACAATTTTTTCCAATGGTAAATGATGGTGTTATAACAATAATCAGTATTATTGATGATATAACAAATATGGAAAATGATAAACAAAGCTTAATTGATTTAGCTTATAAAAATCCAATTTCAAAATTGAACACTGAAGTAAAATTATTGGTTGATATAAAATCAGTAATGGATGATAAGAAGTTAAGCCTAGCAGTAATAGATGTTTTTGATTTTTCAATTTATAGAGAGCTATATGGATATAATTTTACAAATCAATTGATTTATACTATTGGTAAAGAAATATCTAAGGTATTAGAAAATGATTTTTATACAAATGTTTATCATTTAGAGGTTGATAGGTTTGTAATATTATTTACAAATGTAAATGATAAAAGAGTTATAGATTCAAAGCTCAATCAAATTTTTAAGCATGTTTCACAGGAATTATATAATATAAATCATCGTGTTAAGCTATTATTTAATGCAGGAGTTTATAGATATGCAAGGCATTCTAGCATTTGTGATGCTAGTCAAATGCTAAACCTTGCCCTTGATGCTTTATCTGATGCTAAGGAATTAAAAACTTTAGATAATCATATTTGTCATTTTGATAGTGATTTACATAAAAAAAGATTTAATGAAAATAGCTTGATTACACATATATCTGAATCAATAGATTATGGAAAGCTTGGATTAACATATAAGCAAATAGTTAATATTAAGGATAATGAGGTTTTTGCATATTATTTAATTTTAAACCTAGATAATTATGATATTGATAGAAAATATATGAATCAAGTCGTTAAAAGAAGAGGATTAACAATTGAACTTGAAAAGTATTCTGTGTTAAATGCATATAAGGAATTAAAAATGTTTAAGGAAAGCATTAAAGGATACTTAACCACTTTTATTGAGCTTAGTAATGATACTATAGAGGATAGTTTTTATAGTTTTTTAAATACCCAAAGAAATTTTTTCAAGATTCCAAATGAATATATTTCATTTATTGTTGATGATGCAAATAATAATATAATAGCTAGAATTCGTTTATTGGGGCATAAAATTGCATCAAAAAATATAATAGATGTATATAACAAACGATGTGATTATTATATGTGTGATATACATTCTAATAGCTTTGAGGTAATCAAGGAATTAGATAATATTTGTAAGGAGCATGATTCTATATTGATTGTTACAAATGTTGATACTAAGGAAGATATGGAAAATGCTAGAAAAGAAGGCTTTGAAATAATTTATGGTGAATATTATAAAAAATTTATTAGAATGAAAGCATTGTTAGAAAAAATGTCATAAGTGTATTTTTCATTTCATATAATTTAATAGAAAAGAGAGGATTATATGAAAAAGAAAATCAAGCTTCCAATTTTATTACTTGCTGTTGTTATTATGCTATCAATATTTTATGTAAAAGAAGCAAATAAAGAAACAAATACTACTCCTACTAACGGCACTGAATATGAAGAAACTTCATTGAACCCTGAATTTACTGAAGCAAGAATTCTAAATATTCAAGAAACAAATGCTGAAATACAAAAATTAGAGGATCAAATTGCATGTGGGAATTTATCGGCATTAAAGGTAAGTGAGCTAACTACACAAATAGAAGCCCTAAAGGAAATTAATCATAAAGAGGTTTCATTAGAGGAGGCTATTATTGATAGTAAAAAATATGCAGATGTTTTAGTTCTTTATGAAGAAGATGGTGTTGTAATAGGAGTATATACAGCTGAAACTGTTTCAACTTCTGATTTTATTGATATAGTTAAGCTTGCAAGAAATGGGTTTGGAAGTAGTTGTAAGGTGACTTTGAATACTGTAGATGATAAAGATTAAAATCCTTTTTAAAAGGATTTTTCTTTTTTATATTTAATTTTTATTCTTTTTATAATATAATCAACTAAATAGAGAAAAAAATAGGTGTGATAGTTATGCGTGATTTTGGTAAAATGAAAAGAATAATAATAAAAATAGGCTCATCCTCAATTACTACTTCAGATTTAAGTATTAATAAAAATCTAATAGATTTTCTTATGAAAAGCTTTTTGGATTTTAAAAAAATGGGTATTGGTGTTGCATTAGTTTCAAGTGGTGCAATTGCTTTAGGAATGCACGAATTAGGTTTAAAAAGAAAGCCTAAAGAAATGTCACTTAAGCAAGCATGCGCATCAGTAGGACAGGCTAAACTTATGGAATATTATAATTTTTTTGCTGAAAAATATAATTTAAAATGTGGACAAATCCTAGTAAATCACGATGACTTTGAGGATAGAAAAAGAATGCTATATCTTTCAAATACATTAGATGCAATGTTTAAAAATGATATTATTCCAATATTAAATGAAAATGATGCATTAGCAGTAGAGGAAATCAAGGTTGGTGATAATGATACATTAGCGGCGCTTGTTGCCCCTATGATAGATGCAGATTTATTAATATTGTTTTCAGATATTGATGGCTTGTATGATAAAAATCCAAAAATTTATAATGATGCTAAAATGATAGAAGAGGTTTCATCAATTAATGATGATATTAAGAAAATGTGTGGTGCAAACACATCAATCGTTGGTACTGGTGGGATGATAACAAAAATTAATGCTGCTAAAATTGTTACTACTGCTGGATGTAACATGATTATTTGTAATTCAAATATGATTGAAAGATTAATAGATATCATTAATGGTGAAAATATTGGAACATTATTTATCAAAAATGAAAATTCATTTACATCAAGAGAGCATTGGATGATTTATAAAACACATTCAAAGGGTAAGATTATCATTGATGATGGCTGTAAAAATGCGTTATTAAATAATAAGATTTCAATATTGCCTAAAGGAATTATTGGTGTTTCTAATGTGTTTTTGAAAAATTCAATTGTAGATATTGTAGATAAATCTAATAATATTT
Source organism: Anaeroplasma sp. (assembly GCA_022768655.1). Classification (GTDB taxonomy): domain Bacteria; phylum Bacillota_I; class Bacilli_A; order Acholeplasmatales; family Anaeroplasmataceae; genus Anaeroplasma. Next base: position 26,938 of record JALEQD010000013.1, on the reverse strand, counting down.
TAGCAAAGGGTATTTCAAATTATTCATCAAGTGAAATATCTAAAATTCAAGGCATGGAATCTTCACTTGTATTATCAATTTTTGGCCCAGAATCAAAAAAAGAAGTAATTCATGCAAATAATTTGGTAATATTAAAGGAGGAATTTTAAATGCTAGATAATGATTTAAAAAAAGTAAATATTGCTCAAAAATCTCTTATTAAATTATCAAATGATGAAAGAAAGCAATGCTTAATTAACATAAAAAATTCTATTTTAGAAAATAGTGATTATATAATTAATGAAAATTTAAAGGATATTGAAAATGCTAGAGGCTTAAATCTAAAGGAATCATTGATAGAACGCCTTACATTAAATGAAAAAAGGATTAATGCTTTAGCTTTAGCAATTGATAGCTTAATCGAATTAGAGGATGTTGTTTTTGTTCCAATTGAAGAAATAAAAAGACCTAATGGCCTTGTAATTTTAAAGGAAAGAGTTCCTTTTGGTACTATTTGTGCTATTTTTGAATCACGACCAAATGTTTCTGTTGATATTGCTACATTATGCTTAAAAACTGCAAACGCTTGTGTTTTAAAGGGTGGTAAGGAAGCAATATTTACAAACATTGCACTTGTTAATATTATGAGAAATGCTATTAAGGATATAGTTGATCCTAATTGTATTTTTTTAATAGAATCAACATCTCGAGAAGTAACAAATGAGTTAATTGTAAAAAAGGAATATATTGATTTATTAATTCCAAGAGGCGGAAAGAATTTGATTCAATATATTGTATCAAACGCAAAAGTTCCATATATTGAAACTGGCGCCGGAAATTGTCATTTATATATTCATGAGGATGCAAATATTAAAATGGCGATAGATATTGCAATAAACGCAAAATATCAGCGTCCATCTGTATGTAATTCAATTGAGAATATTATTGTTCATGAAAAAATTGCCCAAGATTTTTTAAAGGAATTATATGATAAATTTTCTAAATTAAATATTGAAATGCTAGGCTGTAAAAGAACAATGAGTATTATTAATTGCAAAGAAGCTAGTGAAGAGGATTTTTATACAGAATATAATGATTATAAGGTATCAATTAAGATTGTTGATTCTATTGATGAAGCTATTTCTCATATAAATGAGCATTCTTCTAAGCATTCAGAAGCAATCGTTTGTGAGGATGAAAATATATATACTAAATTTATGAATGAAATTGATAGCGCATGTGTATATCATAATGCCTCAACAAGATTTACAGATGGCGGTGAATTTGGCTTTGGAGCGGAAATAGGTATTTCAACTCAGAAGCTTCATGCTAGAGGGCCAATGGGTCTAAAGGAGATTTGTAGCTACAAATATAAAATTTTTGGAAATGGTCAGGTTAGATAATATGTTTAAATTAGGAATTATTGGCATTGGTAAAATGGGCTCAAGCATCCTTGATGGTGCTATTAAAGCAAATTTATTTTCACCAAAGGATGTTGCAATATATACAACAAACTTGGATCATAGAAAAAAATATAACCAAGAAGGCTATAATATATTAGAAAATGAAGCAAGCTTATTTTCAAATTCTCAAATAATTTTACTTGCTGTAAAGCCACAGGTGTATGAAGAAGTATTAAAATATGCTAATGGTATTGATTTTAGTGATAAATGTATTATATCTTTAGCACCAGGAATTTCAATTTCTTATTTAGAAAGATATTTTAATAATGCTACTATTGTAAGAGCTATGCCTAATACACCAGCGATTTTAAAATTATCAGCAACAACATTATGTAAAAATAAGGATAATGATTTATCTAAGAAGGCTATAGCCTTATTTGATCAAATTGGATATCAATGTGAGGTAGAAGAAAAATATATAGATGAAGCAATTCCTATTAATGGTAGTATGCCTGCATATTTATATTCCTTTGCGAAGGAATTTATAAACAATGGAGTATCAAGAGGGTTAGATTACGAAAATGCAAAAATACTTTGTGCAAAATCAATAATTGGTTCTGCCCAAATGCTAATAGATTCTAAGGATTCTATTGATACATTGATTAATAATGTTTGTTCAAAAAAGGGAACAACAATAGAAGGATTAGAGGCTTTATATAATAATGATTTTAAAAAATCTATAGATAAATGCTATGAAGCATGTGTTAATAGATCGAAAGAATTAGCAAAAAAATAATGTTAGGATGACCTAACATTATTTTTTTATTCTGATTTTTCTGATTTCTCTTCTTTATCCTTATGCTCTTTAGCTTCTTTTATTTGGTTATTCACTCTAGTTAAGAATAAGATTCTTTTTGAAATATTGATATATGCATTTGCGTATAAAGCGAAGTTTAATGCTAAATTTGTTAATTCCTTAGTATCATTATCATCAATATCATTTAATTTTTTGAATGCTTCATCAACCGCAACAGATATTTTTTCTGTATTTGCTTTGTTAAATGTATTAAAGCTTTCTGCTTTCAAAGTAGAATCATTATATAATTCATCTAATATTTGCTTAACCTCAGCAATAGATAATACTTGTTTAAGTGTCATGACCTCTTCAATTGAAGCTAAATGCTCACGATTATATTTCTTTGAAATAGGAGCGCTTATGACATTTCCTTTAACGTAATTATTAATCATAGAAGGAGTTATTGGTTTATCTAGTGATGATGTTTGAAATATTTGAACCTGTTTTTCTAAAAATGTTACAACCTGATCCATATATAATTCAATATCAGGTAATTCCTCATAATTCTTATAATTAAAATTATTTAATTCATTTAACCAAGCTTCAAGTACTTTTTTTATGTTTTCCATTGCCTTTACCTCTCATTTTCTTTATTCTAACACATATAATTCAAAAAAACAATATTATTTTATCAAAATAACTTGACAAGATTAATGATTTGATATAAACTGGTGTTGTAAACTAGATGATGGAATTATAGTATGGAGGTATGAAGTTATGAAAAAAAGAATTATGGTTTTAGGCGGCAAGTTATTTACAAATTGTGCTTATAATAATGGCGAATATACTATTGAAAATAATAACATTATTTCAAAATTAAAAGAAAAATTCATTATTGATGATTTTTCAAATAATGCTTTGACATCTATAAATGCCTTAAATTATATTAATACATTTATTAATGAAAGAAATTATAGCTCATGTATTCTTCAATTAGGTGAGATGGATAATGATACTAATGTATTTAAAGATAATTTACAAGCTATTATTGATTCTTTAAAGGCTATTAATGTTAAGCCTATATTGGTAGGCTTATCTGAAAATAATTGTGATAATAAAAAAAATCAATATATTATTGATGAGCTTGCAGAAAAAAATAAAGTAGATTTAATCAATGGTAGAAATTCAATAAATCAATATATTGCGAATACAGATACACAAATTAGAAGAACAATTATTAAGTTATCCAATTAATCAATATTAATTATCTTGACAAAATCTATTATTATTTATAGAATTGTTTAAAAAGGAAGTTTTAAAAAAATTGAAATATATCAAATTTTTTTGATAAGGGTAATATTATGTTAGATATATTTAGATATATAGAATATGGTTTAATGATTGCATTAGGATTTTTTTTAATTTTTGTTGTTGCAGGAATAATTAGAATTATTATAGGATATAACAAAAAAATGGTTATTCCCCATTCAAATAAGCTTGCCAAATTTGCAATTATTATTCCAGCAAGGGATGAATCAAAGGTAATTGAGGCAAATTTGAAATCAATAGCTGAATGTGATTATCCTTCTGAAATGTATGATATATATATCATTGTTGAAAGAACTGATGATCCAACAATTGAAATAGCTAAAAAATATCAAAATACCAATATTTTCTTTAGAGAAAATCTTAATAATGTTGGTAAGGGATATGGTTTAGATGAATGCTTAAGATATATTTATACTAATAATGATATATATGATGCATTTATGATATTTGATGCAGACAATGTTGTTTCTAAGGATTTTATATCAAAATTAAATAATTATTATCAAGCAGGCTACGATGTTGCTTGTGGTAAAAGAGAGAATAAGGATTGGAATATTTCATTAACTAGTGGTGCATCAGCATTAACATTCACTGTTATTAACTCAATTCAAAATAAGCCTAAGCATAAATTTAATATGGCAGTTACTATTTCTGGTACTGGATTTTATTTTAAAGCAGATGTTTTTAGAGATTATTGTGGATGGCCATTTCATACAATGACAGAAGATTATGAGTTAACTACATATTCATTTGTTAATGGACTAAAATCAGGCTATGTTGAGGATGCGATATTCTATGATGAACAGCCTATAAAATTATGGCAATCTATTATTCAAAGATCTAGATGGGTTAGAGGATATTTTCAGGTTAGAAAAAAATATAAAAAGGAAAGAATAAAAAAAATAAAAGAAAATAAAAAGAAATCAAATGTTTGGTTTCAATTTATTGGTGGTTTACCGGCAATAATCATGGCTGTAATTTTTATCATTTATCTAATAATGTGCTTTGTATATATGATCGTAAGCCTTGTATTAAGGGATGGATTATATTGGGAATATTTAATGCGAATATGTATTGGTGTAGGAAGTATATATTTAGCAATTGTATTATTTTCATTTATTCTATTTTGGATTGATAGAAAAACTATAAAAATCAAATGGTGGCATAGAATATTTGTGTGTTTTTATCATCCTATATTCTTATTTACATATGTAATTGCGGCAATAAGGGCATTATTTATTAAAAATAAATGGGAAAAAATAGAACACACAATAAATATGTCCTGTGATGAATAGAGATAAATTAAAACTGTAAAAGTGATATATAAGCTTTTGCAGTTTTTTCTTATATTCTACAAATAATTCATATATTTATAATTAAGACTTTTTATTAGTTTAGGACAATTTGCTCAGTAAATGTTTATTTATCTTGAAAAGGTTTTCACATTTTGGTATAATTATGTTAAATATTGTAAACATTTAATTTAAGTGTTATTTTAATTATATTTGAAGTTAGACTTCAATTTATAATATATGCTCTATAGTGCTAGTACACAAAGGCTAATGAAAAAAAATCAAGCATACAAACGCATACCTACTTAATAATAAGCGAATGAATATTTTAGGTGCTTTAAATATTCATCAACGCGATAATGCCCATTTTGTATGACTAACCTTAAAAAATATTGTCTATCTATTTTTTTAGAGTGTGCACCTGATAGTAAACAAAGAGCTTGATAGATACTAAAAAAATAAAATATTAAAAAGGAGAAACGCATGAAGAAAATAGTTTGTGAATTGTGTGGAGAATCAGACTTCGTCAAGAACAACGGTGCATTTGAATGCCAGGTTTGTGGTGCAAAATATTCTGTTGCTGAAGCAAAGAAGCTATTCGTTGACGTTGATGAAGATGGAAATATTATTCCTAAGACTCCAAATACATCTGAAGTAAAAAATACAACACAAAAAACTACTAAAGCACCAGAACCTCAAGATGAGGAAGACTTCGAAACAGCATCTGAAATTGCTAATGAGACTCCTGTATTAGCCCCAAGACCAGCACCTACATCAGTACGTAGAGTTGTTGTTACACAAAAGGCAAATACAAATGATCCATCTGCAATTAAGCGTATTGTTTCAACAGTTAAAAAAACACAAGGAATGGAGGAAGAAGCTAAGCCTAAGGTAGCTACAGTTAAAAAGGTTGTTGTTAAGCCTGTGGTTGTAGAAAAGCCAAAAGCTCCACAACCAGCACCAAAGAAGGCACCAGTTAAACCAACAGCAAAGCCTGGATTTGGAGTAGAAACTGGTCAAATGATTCAAAACTTCTTTATACTAGCTCAAACAGCTTATGATTCTCAAAACTTTATTGATGCAGAATCTTATGCTAACCGTATTATTGAAGTTGATCCAACTAACTGTGATGCTTGGTTATTAAAGGGTAATTGTGCTGGATGGCAGCAAAATACTCCGACATTCAGACTTTTAGAAAGTATTAATTGTTGGAATACTTGTTTAATTAATTCAAGAGATGATGAAAAGGACGATTATTTATTTACAGTACGTACAAACTGTATTGAAGTTGCAATTGCATATGTTATGAGAAATATCCAGGATTTTAAAAAGGATCCTTGCGATGAAACTTTTGCAAAAATTAAGGAAACTATCGACTTTGTCGATCCAATGATGAGAAAGGCTAACCAAACTTTTGGTGTTGACATTGTCGTTTATGAAGATAAATTATCATCAAATATTAGTGCATTAGTAACAGAAGTAAGTAAACAAGCAACAAATAAATTTGGTAAGAAAAAGGAAACTCAAACAGATGATGCATTTAAAGCATTTATCGCTACTCAAGATGCATGTATCAATGTTTGGGACTACTTACTTGATTTAGCAAAGAAGCATGGTACAGTATCAGCAATTTTAACAAGTATTGTTAAGATGCATGAATTTATTATTCGTTCTTGCGGATATAAGCAATCTGGTTCTAAATTTAAAGAAAGCTACAAGGTTTCCTTAGCTGAAAAGAATCAACGTCTTGAAAAGATTCAAGCAGCTAAGAAAAAGAGAGACGATAAATTCGTTGATATTCGTAAGCGTGATCGTGTTGATCAAAAGATTAAAAATGCTAAATATTGGGAAGAGCATGAGGAAGAAAAGCAACAATTACTTGATGAACGTTCTAAGCTTGACCATGAAGTATTTGAGCTTGAAAATAGTAAGCTTAAGATGCCTAAGCTTACTGAGCTTAAGAAACTTGAGGAAGAAGCAATTAGATATCAGGTATTAAAGGATAATCCTACATATTCTAATAAGGAACGTGCAGCATTTATGGAAGAGCTTAATAAGACTCGTAAGCTTATTGTTACTAAAAAGCGTGAAATCGCAAATATTATTGAACCAATCGATGATAAAATTGAAAAGCTTAAGAAGCGTATTTTCAATATTGATGCTGAATTAAATCAAAATCGTTAAAATTTTGGGCCTAAATAGTAGTTTAGGCCTTTTTATTTTGTTATAATTGATATTGGAAGTGAGAAAATGGACATTGCAATTATTGGTGGTGGTGCCTGTGGATTATTATTGGCATCAATTCTTGAAAAGAATAATATTAATTATAAATTATTTAATCGTGGTAAAATTGGTAATAAAATTTTAGCATCTGGAAATGGTAGATGTAATATTTCAAATGATAATTTTAGGATGGATGCATATCATAATAATCCATTAGCTTGTAAAATTGTATCTGAAAATTATGAAAATTTATTTGATTATTTCAAAGAATTAAAAATCTATACTAAGATAGATTCTGAAGGTAGAATGTATCCTATTAGTGAATCATCTCAAAGTGTTTTAGATTTAATATTAAAAAAAATAAATAATAGAATAATTGATACAACAATACTTAATATAAAAAATATTAATAATAAGTATTATCTTAATGATAGCTTTGGTCCTTTTGATAAGGTAATATTAGCCTATGGTTCTATTGCTGGCTATAAGCCTCCATATACATTTTTAGATTTTACAAAAGAATTAAATCTAGAGATGATAGCTTTAAAGCCATCCTTAGTTGGCTTTAAAGCATATCACTCATTTAAGGAAATAAGTGGAACAAGAGCTAAGGTTTTAGCTAAGCTATACCAAAATAACAATCTAATTCATGAGGAGAATGGTGAGGTAATTTTTAAGGATGATGGTATATCAGGTATTTGTATTATGAATTTATCTAGCTACTATGCAAATTTGAAAAATACTGATAATTGTTATATTAGTCTTGATTTCTCACCTTATATGGAATTTGATGATTACACATCAATCATAAATCCCAAGCTTTTAAAGTATATTATAAAAAATAATATACCTATTCATAATTTCAAAATAAATATACAATCAACCTATGATTTTTCTTTATCACAGGTATGTAAGGGTGGTATTTCTATATCTGAAATTAATGATGATTTATCATTAAAAAAATATCCAAATATATATGTAGGTGGAGAATGTATTGATGCCGATGCGGTGTGTGGCGGATATAATTTAATGTTTGCGTTTTGTTGTGCAATAAAACTAGGTAAGGAGCTTATTTGCAAATGAAATATCAAATTGATAATCTAAAAATATCTCCTTTAGAGGATGATAAGCTAGCTAGCATAATAAAAAATAAATATCAATTGAATGAATTTTCTTTTAAAATTCTTCAAAAATCAATTGATGCACGTGACAAATCAAATATTTTCTTTATATATAAATTAATGATTGATACAGATAAAAAACTTAAAGGAAAAAATATATCAATTTATAAGGAAAAAAATATAATTTTAAATTATCCAAAATGGAATGGGATGAATCCTGTGATTGTTGGGTTTGGTCCTGCTGGTATGTTTGCGGCACTATATTTAGCAAGATGTAAGGCTAATCCAATTATTATAGAGCGTGGAAGTAAAATTGAAATAAGAAAAGAAGAGGTTAAAGAATTTTTAGAGCATAAGGTTTTAAATTCAAATTCAAATGTTCAATTTGGCGAAGGTGGTGCTGGTGCATTTTCTGATGGAAAGCTAGTAACCAATGTAAAAGACCCATTAATATCATTTATTTTAAATGAATTTTATTTGCATGGTGCAAAAGAAGAAATAACATATGAATCTAAGCCTCATATTGGAACTGATTATTTAGAAATAGTAGTTAAAAATATTAGATTAGAAATTGAAAAATTAGGTGGTAAATTTTATTTTAATCATCAATTTTTAAACGCAAAGGAAAATGATAACCATTTAATAGTTGAGGTATCTGATTTAGAACCTATTAAGACAAAGCATTTATTATTGGGAATAGGTCATTCTGCAAAGGATACAATTAAGCATTTATATAATAATATGAATGTTAAAATGGAGCAAAAGGCTTTTTCAATGGGTGTAAGGGTTGAACATACTAAAAAGCTAATTGATGAGGCTCAATATGGAAAATATAGCGATTATCTTCCTAGTGCATATTATAAGCTTGCTTGTCATAATAATAACCGTGGAATCTACACATTTTGTATGTGTCCTGGAGGTTATGTTTTGGCATCAACCTCAGACGATAAAACTATTGTTACAAATGGTATGAGTAATAGTAGTAGAGATAATTTTAATTCAAATAGTGCACTTCTTGTAGAGGTAAAAACATCAGATTATGATAAAGGTAGTCCTTTAGATGGTATTTATTATCAAGAAAAATATGAACATCTTGCTTATGAAATAAGTAATGATTATAGGGCTCCAGCCAATTTAATAAAGGAATTTTTAAATGATGAGGTAGCTAAGGAGCTTAGAACGGTTAAAACAACCTATCCTCATGGTCTTAAAATGGCAGATTTATCAAAATGTCTTCCGGATTATGTAATTGATGGTTTGAAATATGGAATTAATGATTTTGATAAGAAAATAAAAGGCTTTAAGCATGATGATGCAATATTAATTGGTATTGAATCAAGGTCATCATCACCAGTAAGAATATTAAGAGATGAAACTGGACAATCAAGCATGAGGTGTATTTATCCAATCGGAGAGGGTGCTGGGTATGCTGGTGGAATAACCTCTGCAGCATTAGATGGGTTGAAAATGGCAATGAGAATAGCAGGTGAATTAAAAAATGAGTAATATAGAATTATATAGAGAAAAACAAGAATTGATTAAAAATTATAATTATGCAATTTTTGTAATTAATTATGATTTAGAAACTATTTGTCCTAAAAATGATAAGAGAAGATCATCTGATGTTATTAATTATTTTTATAAAGAAATAATTAATATTACGAATAGTGATGAGTATTATAATTTATTAAAGGATTTGATCGAAAATAGTTCTTCAGCAAGTGATGTTGAATTATTGGCAATAAAAAAAGAATTTGAAAATTTAACAAAAATGCGAAAAATACCTAAGGATGTTTTGTTCGATGGTATTGAGATTACATCTTTAGCAGGATTGAGCTGGGAAAGAGCACGTGATACTTTAGATTATACCGAATTTGAAAATGATTTATATAAATTAGTAAAGCATAATAAAAAAGTAATTTCATATTTAGAAGATAAAAATAAAGGTTATGATGTTTTATTAGATGATATGGAAGATAATTTTACTATGGAAAAATATGATGAATTCTTTAATCTATTGGAAAAAGAAATCTTACCATTGATGAAAAAAATATTAAATATGCCTAAGCTTTATAATGAAAAATTAAAAGCTGTAAAATTTGATATTGATAAGCAAAAAAAGCTTACAAAAGAAATTTGTGATTTAATGGGCTACACAAATGATGTAGGCTATATTGGTGAAACAATTCATCCTTTTACAAATGGGAATAATGTCAATGATGTTAGAACAACTACAAGGTATGATGAAAATTTATTATTTTCAAATATATATAGTGTTATGCATGAGGTAGGTCATGCACTATATGAATTGCAAAATAATAAAGAATTTAGCGAAACAGTTTTGATGGGTGGTGCATCTTGTGCACTTCATGAATCACAATCCAGATTTTATGAAAATATGCTTGGAAGAAGTAGGGAGTTTATTACCTTCATTTATCCAATTTTAAATAAATACTTTAAAGAGGAATTAAAAGATTATACACTTGATGACATTTTTTATTATTGTAATGATGTGACAAGTCAATTTATTAGAACTGAAGCTGATGAATTAACTTATCCATTTCATGTATTAATTCGTTATAAAATAGAAAAGCTCTTATTTACAAATAAGATTAACCCTAATGAAATAGATAAAATATTTAATGAATTAATGTATGAATATTTTGGTATTACTCCTAAAAATAAGCTTGAAGGCTGTTTTCAAGATGTTCATTGGAGTAGTGGATTTGGATATTTTCCTACTTATGCATTAGGTAGTGCAATTTCTGCACAAATATATCACTATATGGAAAAAGACATTGACATAAAAAATGATATGCTTGAAGGTAATTTTAAAAATATAAATAATTGGTTGAAAGAACATGTCCATAAATATGGTGCTTCTAAAAAGAATTTAGAGGTAATAAAGCTTTCAACTGGTGAAGATTTTAATCCTAAATATTATATTGATTATTTAAAAAATAAATTTAAAAAAATCTATAATATCCAATAATATGACCTTATATTATATTTTTTGTTCATCAATAGTTGTTAAAAATGCATAAATTTGCTATAATTGTACCATAGGTTTTATGTGGTCAGCTAGCTTTATAAAAATCATATATCACCAATATATGATTTTTTTTATTTATGCTAGCGAGGAGGAAAAATGGTAAAAGAATATTCATGTGGTGCGATATTATTTTGTTATGATGAAAATGTTAGAAAATATGTATTGGTTCAGGAAGCTAGTGGTTCATATGGTTTTCCAAAGGGACATAAGGAAAATGATGAAACTGATATTGAAACCGCAAAAAGAGAAATTTTTGAAGAAACAGGAATTGTCCCAGAATTTATTCCTAATATGAAGCGTACTATACGCTATAAGTTGATGAATGATTCTGAAAAGGAAGTAACATTTTTTGTTGCGAAATACAAGGATCAAGAATTTAATTCAACAGATAAAACTATTTTAGCAATAAAAAAATTTGACTATAAGGCAGCTAAAAGTGTTTTAAAATTTAATGAATTAAAAAACATTTTAACTGAAGTAGATTATATGCTAGATATTATGGGTGAATAATATGAAGGTAGATCTTCATAATCATACTATTCATTCTGATGGAAAATTAACATCAGAACAATTAATTAAACGTGCAATTTCAAATAATGTTGATATTTTTGCGATTACAGATCATGATTCAGTATATGGCTGTGATGAAATTGAAAAGCTTGCTTCTGGTACAGGCGTAAAAGTTATAAAGGGTATGGAATTATCTACATATTATAAGGGAGAAAGTGTTCATATTGTATGCTTATTTAAAAACAATATTGTACCTGATGAAATGCTTAAATTTTCTAATGAATTAAAGGAAAGAAGAATTAATCGTGCAATATTAATGATGAATAAGATTCATGATATATATGGTGTAAATATTAATATAGAAAAGCTATTAGAAAAAGGTGAAATCATTACTCGAGCTAATATGCTAAGAAATATAGCTGAAGAGAATGATATTACTTTAGAGGAAGCCAGATTTTATGTTTCTGATAAATCTAAAGCTTATATACCATCAACAAAAATGAGTGTATCAGATGGGCTAGATTTTGCAAAAAAATCTGGCGCAATTGTAATTCTTGCACATCCTTGCCTTTTAAAAGAGGAATATGTTGAAGAAATACTAAAGCTAGGCTTTGATGGTATTGAAGCAAGATATGCAAATCCCAAAAATGATGAAAATAAATTTATCGCTTTGGCAAAAAAATACAATCTTTTTATTTCAGCAGGTTCTGATTGCCATGGTGATTCTACTCATGCTGATATTGGTACAGCTACATTATCTGAAAGTGAATTTGAGCCAATCGCAAAGCTACTTAATTTTAGTTTAGGAGAATAAAAAAATATGGAAATAAAAAAAGCTGAGTTTATTACATCGGCAGTGAAAAACGATCAATTGCCTACTGATAATAAGGTAGAGTTTATGTTTTGTGGCCGTTCTAATGTTGGCAAATCTTCGTTTATTAATATGCTTTGTAATAGAAAATCTCTTGCAAGAACATCTTCAAATCCTGGTAAAACACAAACCTTAAATTTATATTTGATTAATAATGATTTTTATTTTGTTGATGTTCCTGGCTATGGCTATGCAAGAGTATCAAAATCTATCAAAGAAACATTTGGAAAAATGATTGAAAATTATGTCATAAAAAGAGATAATTTAAAAATGGTTTTTTTACTTGTTGATTTTAGACATAAGCCTACAGAAGATGATGTATTAATGTATAATTTTTTGAAATATTACAATCATAGGGTTACAATTATTGCCACGAAATCTGATAAAATAAAAAATTCTCTTCGTGCAAAATGTAAAAATGATATTTTAGAAACATTAAATTTAAGAGATGATGATAAGCTTATTATCACATCATCATTAAAACGTGAGGGTATTGGACTTGTACTTCAAACTATTGATGATGTATTAGCTTCAAATAATAATGTGGTAGTAGAACAATAAAGTTCTACTATTATTTTTTTTATCATATATTTTTATAGGTGATAAATTTGAAGACTAATATATCTAAAAAGGATTTTATAGAAATTCCAAAAATATGTATTATTGAAAGACATATTGCTAAATTAAAGGAAGAAGATGATAACTATTATATTGATGTTGATATTTCATATAAGGATATCTTAAATAATGAATGCTTTGAAAACAAAAGTGTTTTAGTATCATTAGACAAGGACTTAAAAAGCATAACAAGCATTGAGCTCTTAAAATGTAATCTATATATAATAGAACAAAAAGGAATAGAAATTGAATATGAATTAGCTATTACAGCTAAGGATGATAAAGAAGTAGAGATTATAGATTTATCAGATGAAGCAGAGATTGCTGAGGTTAAGAATGAAATATCAAAAGAATATGAAAAAAAGCTAAAGGAAAATCTTAATACTAGAGAAAATGATATAATTATTACAACAAAAAAGACTGATGAAGAGTCTTTCTTAAAATGGTTTAATAATATGGAATCTACAAAATATTATATAAAAACAATAGAGTGTAATAGTGAGTCAGATTTAAATGATATATCAAAAAAATATAATATTTCTTTTGATAAATTAATTCAAGGATTCGATAAAAAACGTGGAACAGTTACCTTTAGATATTGTAAGATGCCTTCCGATACAGCCAACTAAGATATTATATAAAAGAAATGGATTTGAAATATTTGATAAATTTAATGATAGCTATTTTTTATGTATATGGAAAAAGGATAAAAGGCTTCAATATGAAGAATTATCAAAATATGAATTTATTGAAAAATTTATATATGAAAAAAGAATAAATGATAAATTTTATGTTTTATTTAAAAATTCAAATCATCCATCAGAAAAAAATTCAATAATAAAAAGTATTATTCCTAAATTTGAAAAATTATTTGATAACTACAAATTTTCTTTAGAATTAAAGCATGAATATGGTGTTTCTCTTACTAATTTATATAAGGTTTTAGATAGTAGATTTACTTATTTTGAAATAAGAATTAGAGAAATTGAATTAGCAATAAAAAAATATGATTATATGTGGTTATTTCTATCAAAATATTATATTATTTTAGATACAAAAATTATCCTTTATGATCTACAAAAGGATATCTTCGATCTCATTGATAAAAAGGTAAATGTTGAATACGGGTTAGTGTGTAAATTAAACGATATTGAGATAATAAAAAATGGCTTAATAAAGCCAATTTCTGAATTCTATTATGCTCCAATTTCCACATATTATGCAAGGCTATATCTTTTATCAAATGATGAATATGTTATTAAATATATAAAGAAAAAATTATCAAATTCTTTTGATTTTTATAAGAAGCATTTTTGTTTTTATGTATTATATATTTATATTCTAAATATCAACATTAATGATGTATTATCCTACAATTCTTTAGGCGCATATTTATCTATTTTAAGGCAAATCAATTTCTTTTTAGAGGAATTTAAAAATTTCTATCGCTAAGGCTCCTTTTGGAGTCTTTATTTTTTGAAAAAGCCAGTAATATCATCATTGTATGTTGATATTAATGCATAGCCTGCAAAAATAATTATTATGCATGCAAGTATAACAATATTTTCTGTCGAAAAAAAGAATATTGTTAAAAAAATTTGATAAATTAAAATGCTTCCAATTATTATTTTGAAGTTATCTTTAAAAAAAGAGAAAAGATTTGACATTGTATCACCATTTTATAATATGACAAAAATACAATCTAATTGACTAATTATTATATAAATATAATAAAAAACTTCGATTAAATTGACAACTTTTCATTTTTATTATATAATAATAAAATGGAAATTATTGTTTTGGGGGTAATGATTATGCAAAAAATAACATTAGAACAATTAGTAGGCTTTTTAAAGGAGCAGGGCTTTGTTTTTCAAGGTAGTGAAATATATGGAGGTCTTGCTAATGCATGGGACTACGGACCACTTGGTGTTGAATTAAAAAATAATATTAAGCAAGCTTGGTGGAATAAATTTGTTAAGCAAAATAAATATAATGTAGGCTTAGATTCTGCAATATTAATGAATAAAGAGGTTTGGGTTGCCTCAGGACATATTGGTTCATTTTCAGACCCATTAGTTGATTGTAAAAAATGTCATTCAAGATATAGAGCTGATAAGCTTATTGAGGATCATTCACATGGAGAAATAACTGGTGATGGTATGTCAAATGAAGCATTATTACAGTATTTAAAGGACAATAATGTTGTTTGTCCAAGCTGTGGTGCACTTGATTATACAGATATTAGACAATTTAATTTAATGTTTAAAACACATCAGGGTGTTATTGAGGATTCAAAGAATGAGGTTTATTTAAGACCTGAAACAGCACAAGGTATTTTCGTTAATTTCAAAAATGTTCAAAGAACAACTAGAAAGAAAGTTCCTTTTGGAATTGGTCAAATTGGAAAAAGCTTTAGAAATGAAATAACTCCAGGTAATTTCATTTTTAGAACTAGAGAATTTGAGCAAATGGAATTGGAATTTTTCTGTAAACCAGGTACTGAATTAGATTGGTTTAATTATTGGAGAACATTCTGTATGGATTTCTTAAAAAGCATTGGAGTAGATGCAAATAAGCTTAGATTTAGAGATCATGAAAAGGAAGAACTATCATTTTATTCTAATGCAACTACTGATATTGAATTTGAATTCCCTTGGGGCTATGGTGAGCTTTGGGGTATCGCAAGCCGTACAAATTATGATTTGAATGCACATCAAAATCATTCAAAGGCAAATTTAGAATATTTAGATCCAGATGACAATTCTAAATATTTACCATATGTTGTTGAACCATCAGTAGGAGTTGAGCGTATGCTGCTATCAGTATTATTTAGTGCATATGATGAAGAAGCTCAGGCTAATGGTGACACAAGAGTAGTATTAAGATTACATCCAGCGCTTGCGCCTTATAAGGTTGCGGTATTACCTCTTATTAAAAAGAATCATTCAGAAAAGGCAACAGAAATTTTTGATAATTTATCTAAAAAGTTTTCTTGTGTTTATGATGAAACTGCTAATATTGGTAAAAGATATCGTAGAGAAGACGCAATTGGTACACCATATTGTATCACTGTAGATGATAATACACTTAATGAAGGAAAGGTTACATTAAGAGATAGAGATACAATGGAACAAATTACTTTATCTATCGATGAAGTAGAAGCATATGTATTAAACAAAATTACACTATAATTTGGAAAGGATGATTCTTTGTGGCAAGCAAAACAGAAATTCAAAATGTTATTGATTCAACTGATATTGTATCATTAGTATCTGAATATGTTAAGCTTGATAAGCAAGGAAAGAACTATAAAGGCTTATGTCCTTTTCATCATGAGGATACTCCATCATTTATCGTTAGCCCAGAGAAAAAGTACGCAAAATGCTTTGGCTGTGGTAATGGTGGTAATCCGATTGACTTTTTGATTAAAATCGAAAATATTGATTTTAATACAGCACTGCATAAGCTAGCTAAAAAAAATGGAATAAAGCTCAGTGATTCTGGCTTTAAGGAAAAAGCTAATCCATTAATGAAATATTATCAAATAATGAATACATCCTTAGCATTTTACCAAAAATATCTAGAAAATACTAAAGAAGGACTAGAAGCATTAGAATATATGCATAAAAGGGGTCTAGATGATGAAACAATAAGAATGTTTGGTATAGGTCTTGCCCCATCAAATCATGATTCTTTATATCAGGTATTAAAGGATGCAGGGTATTTAGAGCTTGATATGATTGATGTTGCTTTAGTAGATAAGGGTCAATTTGGATATTATGATTTATTTACCAAAAGAATAATGTTTCCAATTAAAAATGAAATTGGAAATGTTATTGGTTATAGCGGAAGAATATTTAATAATACAGATAAGAATCAACCAAAATATGTAAATTCAAGAGAAACTATTCTTTTTAAAAAGCATGATGTTTTATATAATTTGAATTTAGCTAAAAGTGAAATTCAAAAAAAGAAAAGAGTAATTTTACATGAAGGACAGATGGATGTTATTGCTTCATTTAGAAGTGGCTTAAAGGAAGCAATTTGTACAATGGGTACAGCATTATCTATTGACCAAATCAATGTTTTAAAAAAATATACAAATCATGCAATAATTTGCTATGACAATGATAAGGCAGGTATTAATGCCTCATTAAAAGCAATTGAATTATTTCAAAAGGCTGGTTTTTTAGTACATTTAGTCTTACTTCCTGAGGGAATAAAGGATGCTGATGAGTTTGTTTTATCAAAAGGTAGTGAAGAATATGTAAAATATTTTGAATCAAATATTGTTGATTCATATACATATATTTTCAATCAAGCATTTATTAATAAGAATTTAAATGATTCAGAGGCAGTTTTACAAATAAAAAATCAAATATTTGAAATGATTTATATATCTAAAACAAAAACTAATGAGGAATTATATTTAAATAAGCTTTCTGAGAAATTGAATTGTAGCTTTGATGCTATATATTCTGATTACGTATCATATTGTAATATAAATCATAGAGAAAAAACTGTCGAAGAATATAATGAAAATAATTATAATTATTTTGAAAATTATAGTCCAAAAAATATAAAAAAGGAAACATTTCTGTCTCCATGTGAGATGAGATTATTTATGTATGCGAGAGCATCAAAGGAAAAAGCATTGTTTATTGATAGAATGCTTATAGATAGAATAGAAGCAATGTCTAGTTCTGCTCAAAGGCTTTGGATTGCGCTTATTAATACATATTATGAAAATTTTGATGAATTTGAAGAAGGTAAATTTGTTAAAATATTAGATACTGAAAATTTTCAATATTATTGCAAAATTGTCGAGTTATTGAGTAAGGATAAGGTTCCTTATTCGGATGAGGATTTGAATGATTGCTTAGAAAAATTAAAAAGAAATAAAATTGATATAGATAATGACGAGCTTAATGATAGAATTAAAAGAACTGATGATATTTCAAAGCGAGTATTAAGTGTTGAAATGAAATTTAAAAATATTAAGAAAAAAGAAAAGCTAGTTGAACAAACAAGGAGGAAGTAGCTATGGAATTTGAAGCAGTATTAAAGGAATTAATTGATTTGGGTAAGAAAAATTCAGATGTTGTTGCAGTCAAAGACATATTAAAATATTACCCAGAGGATAGTGATGAATATGACGCTATCGAAAAAGAATTAAGCAAAAATGGTATTGATATTGTTGAAAGTCAAGACATTAATGATGATTTTGGAATTTCTGATGATGTAGAACCAAATTTAAGTGAGGTTGAAGAAATCGATATTTCATCATTTGATCAGCTTCCCTCTTCAGTAAAGGTTGATGACCCTGTAAGAATGTATTTAAAGGAAATAGGTAATATTCAGCTATTAACTTTAGATGAAGAAACAGAACTAGCTAAAGAAGTTGTAGATGGTAGAGAAGCAAAAGAAAAGCTTGAAAAAATTGAAGCTGATGATCAAAACACTGTATCTGCAGAAGAATATGAAGCGTTGCTTGATATTGTTGATAAGGCTGAGGTTGCAAAGGATAAGCTTGTTAATGCAAACTTAAGATTAGTTGTTTCTATTGCAAAAAGATATTTAGGTCGTGGCTTACAATTTCTAGATCTTATCCAAGAAGGAAATATGGGATTAATTAAGGCAGTAGATAAATTTGATCACCATAAGGGCTTTAAGTTTTCAACTTATGCTACATGGTGGATTAGACAAGCAATAACAAGAGCAGTTGCTGACCAAGCAAGAACAATTCGTATTCCTGTTCATATGGTTGAAACAATTAATAAATTAGTTAGAATTCAACGTCAATTGGTTCAAGAGCTATCACGTGAGCCTTCTCCTGAGGAGGTTGCTGAGCGTATGGAGATTTCAGTTGAAAAGGTTCAACAAATCCAAAAAATCGCTCAAGAGCCAATTTCCTTAGAATCACCAGTTGGTGAAGAAGAGGATTCTTCATTAGGAGATTTCATTTCTGATCCTCACGCACTTGATCCATATGAGTATACAGCTAAAATGAAATTAAGAGAGGAATTAGATTCAGTACTTGCTACATTAACTGAGCGTGAAGAAAGAGTATTAAGACTTCGTTTTGGTTTAATTGATGGAAGACAAAGAACATTAGAGGAAGTAGGAAAGGAATTTAATGTTACAAGAGAGCGTATTCGTCAAATTGAAGCTAAAGCTTTAAGAAAGCTTAAGCATCCATCTCGTTCTAAAAAACTAAAGGATTTTATGATTAAGCACTAATGAATAGATTAGAATATTTAGCTTTTTTATGTCATGGAAGTAGTAGTGTTTTAGATGTTGGATGTGATCATGCTTATGTATTAATTGAAGCGATTAAAAAATATGGTGTAAATCATGGAATTGCTTCAGATATTTCTGATGGTCCACTTTCCATTGCTAAAAAGAATATAATTAACAATAATTTGATAGATAAAATTGAAATAGTAAAATCTAATGGCTTTGAAAATATTACCTCTTCATTTGATACTGCAATTATTGCTGGAATGGGTGGTATTCTAATTTCAAATATTTTAGAACAGGGTAAAGCTAAAATAAATGGTAAAAAATTAATATTAGAACCAAACAGTGATCAAAACATTGTAAGAAAAAAGCTTATGGAATTAGGATTTGAAATAGTATTTGAGGATGCAATTATTGATCAAAATAAATATTATGAAATAATTGTTGCAAAGCCTGGTAATGTTAAATATACAAAATTAGAATTAGATTTTGGACCAATATTACTTAAAAATAAGCCTGAGGTATTTGTGAAAAAATATGAAGCATTAGTTAATAAGTTAAAAAACATAATCCCAAATATTAATGATTCAGGCTCAAAAAATATTAAAATAGAAGAATTAGCTAATATTGAAAATATGCTAAAGGGAATATAAAAATGGATAAAAAATATTATATTTTAGATACTAAAAATTATTATACTGAATATTTTATTGATGATACTAAAAGACCATTAATTGTTGTTAGTCCTGGTGGTGGTTATTTATATACATCACCAAGAGAAAGTAAGCCTGTTGCAAATGTGTTTAATAAATTAGGCTATCATGTTGTTGTTGTAAATTATAGAGAGGATATTACTGAAAAGTATCCAAAAACTGCAAATTACTTAGCATATGTAATTAAAAAATATCGTAGTGATTTAAGAGTAGATAAAATAATTGGCTTAGGCTTTAGTGCTGGTGGTCATAACATTTTAGAGGTTGCATTACATCATGAAAAATATGGAGAAGGTACAAGACCTGATCTACTAATTTTAGGCTATCCTGTTGTTACAGCTGATGAAAGATATTGGCATATGGGATCATTTAAAAATCTATTACTTGATGATTTTAATGATATTAATTTAAGAGAGTATTTATCTTTAGAAACACAGGTTAAAAGTGATGCACCAGATTTATTTTTATGGGGTACAATTACAGATGAATCTGTTCATGTTATGAATTCAATATTACTTTTAGAGGCTTATAAGAAAAATAATTGTAATATAGAATATCATTGCTTTCCAATGGGTGGACATGGACTTAGTGTTTGTAATTTAGAATCTGCAGAAAATAATATTGATAAGGTAAACCCTTATGTTGAAAAATGGATTAAACTTGTTGATTCTTGGTTAGAAGAAAAATTAAAATAGATTTAAGAAACTAAGTTTAGCTTAGTTTTTTTTAAATATCTTATAATAATATATAAAAATATGTTATTATAAATATATAAAGGTAGATGATATTATGATAAAAAAATTATTTGAAAAAATTGAAGAATATAATACTATTATTATTCATCGTCACTTAAGACCAGATGGAGATGCGCTTGGAAGTCAAATTGGTCTTGCGAAAGCATTGAAATATAGATATCCAAATAAAGAAATATATATTGTTGGTGATGAAAGTAAAAAATATGCATTTTTTGGAAAAATGGATGAAATAGAAGACGAAAAATATAAAAATGCATTAGTCATAATATGTGATGTTGCAGTTCAATTTATGGTAAGTGATGACAGATATAAGCTTGCAAAGGAAGTATTTATCATTGATCATCATAAAAATGATTCTGATATATGTCAAAATCATATTGTTGACACTTCAAGGGTTGCTTGTGCAGAATTTATAACGTATTTATTACTTGAAAATGGATATACTATTCCTGAAGATGCTGCAACTTCACTTTTTGGTGGTATTGTTACAGATAGTGGTAGATTTTTATTTGGAGATAATTTAGAGGATACATTTAAAATTGCTTCTTTATTAGTTTCTTTTGGTGCTGATACAAAATACATTTATAATAATTTAAATGTTGAATCACTTGCTGATAGAAAAATGAAAAATTATTTTTCAAATAAATTTGAATTCAAAAACAAAGTAGCATTTTTAAAAAATAAAAAAGATGTATTTGAAAGCTTCAAGGTAGAATTTAATGATATTTCAAGAGGTATGCTTGGCGTTATGGCTGGTATTTCAGAAATAGAAATATGGCTTAATTTTACTGAGGATGAAAATGATAATATCATTGGTGAATTTAGATCAAGAGAAATACCAATAGTTGATATTGCAAAGAAATATGGTGGAGGTGGCCACCTATTAGCCTGTGGTGCAACACTTAAAAATTGGGAAATGGTTGATGATGTAATAAATGATTTTATTCAATTGGCAAATATGGAGGATTAGAAATGATTGGTAAAATACACTCTTTTTTTGCAGGCGGTACTGTTGATGGACCAGGTATAAGATTTGTTATATTTTTAAAGGGATGTCCTTTAAGGTGTAAATATTGTCATAATCCTGATACATGGACACAGGATAATGCATTAGAATATTCTGTCAGTGATGTAACTATGCAAGCATTAAAATATAAGGGCTATTTTGAAAATGGTGGTGGAGTTACTGTAACTGGTGGTGAACCACTAATGCAAATTGATTTTGTAATTGAATTATTTAAGGAATTAAAAAAGAAAAAAATTCATACAGCGTTAGATACCTCAGGTATTATTTTTAATGAAGAAAATGAAAATGTTATGGAAAAAATTAATGAGCTTATAAAATATACTGATTTGGTATTATTAGATATAAAGCATATAGATAATGATAAGCATTTAGAGCTTACTGGTAAGCCTAATACGAACATTTTAAAATTTGCAAAATATTTATCTGATAATAATATTCATATGTGGATAAGACATGTTTTAGTCCCAGGTATTACATTAAATGATGAATATTTGTTAAAAACAAAGGAATTTATAGATACCCTTAATACAGTAGATAAGATTGAAGTATTGCCTTATCATACAATGGGAATTGTTAAATATCAAAATTTAGGCTTAAAATACCCTCTTGAAGGAGTAAATCCTCCTACTAGGGAAGAGGTTAGACACGCAAAATATTTATTAGGAGTAATTAAAGATGCAGCTTAATTCAAAAAATTATAAAGAATATTTAAAAGGAATATCAGTTATAGAGGTTTCAGGAGAATCTTGTGCAAATTGTTTATCATTAATGCCTGTATTACATGGGTTAATGAAACAAAGACCAGATGTCTTGCTACATCATATCGAAGCAGATGTAGATACAATGGAATTGATAGAAAAATTTGAAATTCAGTCAGTTCCAACAATATTAGTCATGAATGATGATAAAATTTACGCTAGATGTAGAGGCTATCAGCCGGAAGAAATATTAGAATTATGGCTAGATAGTAAAATAGAAGAATTAAAAAATATAAATAAATAAGAATCATTCTCATTTATTTATAATAATTATTGTTGATTAATAATATAAAGTATTGTATAATTATTTCGGTAATAAATATATTTATTTATTATAGATAATTTTTTAATTAAAGAATAGAAAGAGGTAAGTAATATGTACAAAGGATGGGAAGGTTTCGTACTTGGAAAATGGTCTAATGACGAAGTGAATGTACGTGACTTCATTCAAAAAAACTACACTCCTTATGAAGGAGATGGAAGCTTCTTAGCCCCAGCAACTGAAGCAACAAAAAAATTATGGGAAATTGTGATGGATTATTGCGCTAAGGAACGCGCTAATAATGGTGTTTACAAGTGTGATACAGAGATTGTATCTCAAGTAGATTCACATAATCCTGGATACCTTGACAAGAATTTAGAAAAAATCGTTGGTTTACAAACTGATGAACCATTAAAAAGAGCATTTATGCCATTTGGTGGTATAAAGATGGCTGAGCAAGCAGCTGAAATGTATGGATATAAGATTAATCCACAATGGAGTGAATTCTTCAGAAAGTATCGTAAGACTCATAATGATGGTGTATTTGATGCATATACTCCAGAAATGAGAGCATGTCGTTCTGCACATATTTTAACAGGTCTTCCTGATACTTATGGGCGTGGACGTATTGTTGGTGATTATCGTCGTGTTGCATTATATGGTACAGATTATTTAATTAAACATAAAGAAGCAGATAAGGCATTAATCTGTGGTGAAATGACTCCAGAAAGAGTTAGAGATAGAGAAGAATTAGCAGATCAAATTAAAGCTTTAAAGGCTTTAGCAAAAATGGCAGCAAGCTATGGCTGTGATATTACAAGACCAGCTGAAACTGCTCAAGAAGCTATTCAAGCATTATATTTTGGTTATTTAGCAGCAGTTAAGGATCAAAATGGTGCAGCTATGTCAATTGGACGTAACTCAACATTCTTAGATATCTATATTGAAAGAGATATTGAAAAAGGAATTTTAACAGAATCTGAAGCACAAGAATTAATGGATCATTTCATTATGAAGCTTCGTATTGTAAGATTTGCTCGTATCCAATCATATAATGAATTATTCTCAGGAGATCCAACTTGGGTAACTGAATCTATTGGTGGTATGGGTTCAGATGGTCGTACTTTAGTTACTAAAACATCTTTCCGTGTTTTACATACATTAGACAACTTAGGTCCAGCTCCAGAACCAAATCTAACTGTATTATGGTCTAAGCGTCTTCCAATCGGATTTAAGAAGTTCTGTGCTGATTTATCAATTCGTACATCTTCAATCCAATATGAATCAGATGAATTAATGCGTCCTGAAATGGGTGATGATTACTGTATCGCTTGTTGTGTATCTTCAATGAGAGTTGGTAAGGATATGCAATTCTTCGGTGCACGTGCTAACCTAGCTAAATGTTTATTATATGCAATGAATGGTGGTAAGGATGAATTAATGAAGGATAAGGTTACTGGTAAGCCAATGCAGGTTGGTCCAGAATATCAACCAATCCTAGGTGATGGACCACTTGATTATGCTGATGTTTTACATAAATATGAGGTTATGATGGAATGGTTAGCTGGTGTTTATGTAAATACATTGAATTTAATCCATTACATGCATGATAAGTATTCTTATGAAGCACTAGAAATGGCACTTCATGATACAAAAGTAGGACGTTTCTTCGCAACAGGTGTTGCTGGTTTATCATGTGCAGTAGACTCATTATCAGCAATTAAATATGCAAAGGTATATCCTATTCGTAATGAAGAAGGAATTATTACTGATTTCCGTACTGAAGGTGATTTCCCTAAGTATGGTAATAATGATGATAGAGTAGATGAAATTGCTGTATGGCTAGTTAAGACATTCATGAATATGATTAAGAAGCATTACACATATCGTGGATCAGTTCCTACAATGTCAATTTTAACTATTACTTCAAATGTAGTTTATGGTAAGAAGACTGGTAATACTCCTGATGGACGTAAGGCTGGTCAACCACTTGCACCAGGTGCTAACCCAATGCATGGTCGTGATTCTAATGGTGCTTTAGCATCACTTGAATCAGTTGCAAAATTACCATATGATTATTCAAGAGATGGTATTTCTAATACATTCTCAATTACACCTGCTTCTTTAGGTAAAGATGAAGATTAATTTAGGAGGAAAAAAATCATGTCACAAAGAGTAGATAATTTAGTTCAAATGTTAGATACATATGTAAACGATGGTGGTTATCATTTAAATGTTAACGTATTCGATCGTGAAACATTATTAGATGCTCAAAAGCATCCTGAAAAGTACCCACAATTAACTATCCGTGTTTCTGGTTATGCTGTAAATTTCATAAAGTTAACTAAGGAACAACAAGATGATGTTATTTCTCGTACTATTCATGAATCAATGTAATAAATAATAATTTCAATATTAGGATGTTATTTTCTCTATAATAGGAGTAGATAACATCCTTTTTTAATTTTATTAGTCAATGATGTTAATATTAAAAATACTAAAGTTTATGAATGGAAAAAACTAATTATTGGACAATAAATATTGGAACATAATATTTATATAGTACTAATCATTTCAAACAATTTTTAATAATTTATAAGAATGTTTATTTAATGTTATAGAAAAAACATTTATAATAATGAGTAAAATAATTATTTTTGTATTGAAATAATTATTATTATGCTTTATACTATTAACCATAAACAGAGTAGCAAAATTGCGTTAAGTGCATTATCACGGGATGTTGGGTAATGACGAACACTTTTGTGGCGGTAATTTTGTGCGTCCGCTGTAATATTTATGGTGGGACTCTATGATTGGAGGCCTTTTTTTTATGAAAAATAAAACAATTCAAGCAATAATTAAATATAAACTAGGTATTATTATGTTTATAATATTTGGCTTTTTAGCTGGATATTTTGTTACAGAATATATAGTTAATCAAAATTTAGGTAAATATGAAATTGAATTATATTGTGATCAAAATCCTAATGTATTTTTTAATAGTGAATTTTTTGAAAATACTTTAGCTAAAATTGATGATTACAATAAAAATTTACCTGAAGGTAAATCTAAAATATCATATGCAAATATTGATTATAAGCAAATGATTAAAAGCTCAAAAATTACTAATATTTCTGGTGATTTATACAATATATCAATTAAAAGAAAATATTTTCCATCAACCTTTAAAAATTCAACTGGAGAAGTAAATGAGGGAATAAATAGATGTGAAAAATATATTAAGCTTATATTTTCATATTCAGATGTAAATATAAATTATGTTAATAAACCTATAGTTAAAGAAATTGGAGTTTTTAATCCATATATTTTAGGATTAGCTACTGCAGGCTGCATGTTACTTTTAAGTACATCGTTTTTTTACATAGTATCTCATATGAAAGATCAAAGGAAAATACTTGTCGATATTTCAGATAATGAGCTTATATTCAAAACTCCTTTTCATAAAAAATATTGGTATTATTCAGCTTCTTGCTTTAAAAAGGTTAAAAATATTACAGTTATTGCGATATTATTTGCATTATTATTTGTATGTAAGGCATTTTCTTTACCATCTGGCTTTGGGGCACTAGGAATCGGTCTAACCTACTTGATATTTTCGGTTATATGTATGATATATGGACCAATATGCGGTATTGTTGTTGGAATGTTTTCAGATTTGCTAGGTTTTTTTGTATTTCAATCAGGACAAGTATTCTTTTTAGGATATACACTTGATGCGATGCTTGCAGGATTTATATATGGACTTTGCTTTTATAGAACAAAGGTTACATATGTAAAATGCTTATATTCAAGAATAATTGTTAATCTATTTATTAATGTTGTATTAGGTTCTATTTGGTGGGCAATAATATATGATTTAAGCTTTGATGGCTTTAAAACATATTTAATTTTTATTTCACTTCCAAAAAATTTAGTATATTTAATACCTCAAAGTATTATTCAATTTATAATTTTAAAGCTAG
>JALEQD010000223.1 GCA_022768655.1 Anaeroplasma sp. | reverse complement strand
TAAGCTGCACTGCCAGACACTTGTTTCGACCTCTGAAACGGCTTACGGAACTACCACGGTATTAAAGATTACCCGGAAGACGAGGTTTTACGAGGCGGTGGATTACCAGAACGCTAAAAAAAACTCGAAAAAGAAGGCAGTGGGTTACCTGACTGGAAAGGCAGGAAATTATTGTTTCTTCTGGGTGGAAAATGGGAAAATCATCCGGATGTACTATGGCCTGGAGCAGTTTGTAGGATGAGTCTTCCAAATCAAACAGCTTGGCAAACGGAAAAATATATTTCAAAATGTTGAAAAAGGCTACCAATAATGCTCTTTTTGTTGTATAATGGATTTGCCGCATGAGAAGACTCCTTTGCAGGAACTTTGTGGCAGGTTCGGTATATATGACATGAAATGTATGTAAAATGTAATGAGGAGGATGATTGCATGAAAAACAAGATGTGGAAAAAGACTGTGGTTTCGCTTGCTGCGGCCTGTGTTCTTGGCAGCACCGTGGGAGTATCTTTTGCGGTACATCCAATCGTAACAGTGGAAGCGAAGAATGCTTCAAAGGTCGTGGTGACGAAGGAATATGAAACTTCGAAGAATGTAAGAGGTACGAAGCCGGATGGAAAGAAAGTAAAGATTTTTGAATTTGCTGCCAAATTTCCAAAGGAGGTCTCCGTGGATGGGAATGAGGCCGCAGGAGAGAAAATCTCGATGTCTTTTTCAAATATCATAAAGGACATAAAGAAAGAGTATAAGGAGTACAAGGCAGAGGCGAAGGAATATTTTTTGCAGGCACCGGAGAATATGGGGAAGAATAAGGGATTTTATGAGCTTGTTTATGGTTATGGACAAGAGACACAGGGAAACATGTATTCTGTCTTGTCTAGCATGACCTGCTACATGATGGGGGCTCATGGAGGATTTGTGCAGACTGGTTATAATTATGACCTCCGGACTGGAGAAAAAGCTGCTTTAGAGCAGATTCTTCCATTTAAGACGGATGCAGACCTGCGGAAAAAGCTTGTTACATATATTAAGCAGTATGTTGCAAAGGAAATGGGGGAAGCTGTTATTTATGAGGATTTAAACTGGGATGAGTTTTTTGGGGAGAATCCGGTTTATGATGTAACCTTTGCAGTGATG
>JALEQD010000146.1 GCA_022768655.1 Anaeroplasma sp. | reverse complement strand
AAATAAGATGGTAAAGGGATTAATGATTGAATCATATATCGAAGATGGAACACAAAAGGTAGAAGAATGTGTATATGGTAAATCAATTACTGATCCATGCTTAGGCTGGGAAAAAACAGAAAAGCTTATTTTAGAAATAGCTGAATTAAGAAAAATGAATAAATAAAAATAAAACGGAAACTAAAAAATGTTTCCGTTTTATTGTTATGTAATTTAAAATATATCATGCTAGAAAAATATTATAATTAACTATTTTTTCTACATAAATATTTATTCATTAATTTAATGTCAGTAAACACAGTATCCATAAGCATATAGTCATATTTTTTATTTTCTACCATTTCAAATGCTTTTTCATAAGAATAATCTGAAACATTCATTATTTTTTTTGCAAGGAAATCATAATATTGTTCTAATCCTTCATCAGTTGTTATACAAGAATGAATTCTTAAATTTACATCATGCTTATATAAATTAATTTTACCATTATTATTTGTCACCTTAATATCATCCTTTTTCATAGGAACATATCCAGATACAATCATAAAAGCATTCCATCTTAAATGCTCCATAAACGCAATTGCGTTACGAGGTGATATTTCTGTTTTTTCCCTATTATAATATGGTATTGGATTTTTTGATAAAGAATCATCTACATCATAAAGCTTAAAGAAATCATTTTCTGAAATAGCTTTATTTTTATCAGATGTTATAGTAATTCCTATCATCGCAAGCTTTGTGAAAATGGAATAGGCAGAAGAAATATTTGATTTCTTTTGATATGAATTAAGTCTATCCCATACTTCATTTTTTTGTTTTATTAATTCTTTATCATTTGCTTCAAATCTTTCTAATATATCATTGATATTAATATTTGGATTATTATTTGAAATTTCATAATATAACGCTCTACGCTTTGCATATTCATCTAAATAATCTTCAACAATTATTGGATAGCTAATTATTTCATCCTTCATACCAAAGAAAACAATATGCTCATCTTCAAATTCCTCAATCTGCTTCATAGAAGTATGCTTAACATAAACAAATATTCTAAAATCTGATTTTATTTTCCATTCTTTAATTTTTTGTAGAAGAATAATTGCTAGATTTATATTTAAAGCCTCATCACCAACGCTTATGTAGAATGCTTGAAATGATTCTTCATTATTGCTTATAGTATTTAATATTGATTTAAAGAAATCATTTGAATTTATGGAAAAAGGATAATTAATTACATTTGAAATTTTATCTGGAAATTCAAAATATTCAGAAGAAGGTTCAATTTCATCTATGTGATTTATTGTATAATTGAAAAATAAATTATGTGTTGAACCATTATATATATGATAATTTGGAACATATGATTCATACTTATTATTTTTCAATTTTACAAATTGATTGAATAATATTGATTGTGAATATAAGTTTGTATTTATATTATCAAATCCAAGAAAATAACAATTTATTTCACATTCGTTTTTTATTACTGCATTAGAATAATCAATTTGTTTTCCATCTAGATAATTTGAAATTTGATTATCTAATTGACATTTTTTTGAAATTAATGATTCTTCACTTAATGCATAAATAGGTTGATTTACAATCATAGATTGATAAAGAGGGACCTGACTTGATTGTGTCATTATTTTTAACGCAAATGAATTAGGATATTTTTCTGAATATTCCTTGAATTTATTTATTAATTCAAGCTCCTTTGTTGAATCATTTAAAAATGAAACAAATTCTGCTTTAGATCTTTTTTTAATGAATTTTTTATAAATATTATCATTTGATATAACATACTTAATATTTTCTGTTAAAAAGAATTTAATTGTATCATTGTCATTATCAATAATAAAATATTTCGCCTTACTTTTTATAGAATTATAAAATAGAATCGCATTTTCATTAAAACCGATAATTACAATAGGATTATTTTTTATTTTTAGGGTTTTAATTGTATTAACAAATTTACCAAGCACAAAAGCAACAACAACTAAGGCAGTAGTTAAAGCAGCAATGCCGACTGAAATATAAAAAGCACCCATATACACTAAAGAACTATTTAGTGCTAGCTCAATTTCTTTAATATTGAATCTAAACGCAAAGGTCATTACTGAATATTGAATTCCAGAAAAGATTGCCTCAAGCATATCCTTTTGTTCGTAATATATACCTGCCAAATATAACAAAAATAATGATAAAAATGCTGGAACCATAAATTCGATAGATTTTTTTGAAATAAATCTTCCGCTTTTAAGTGTACGTGCTAGTACAAAACCTAATATACACCCATCTATTATTAATGCGATAATTCCTATAATATTAAGCAATGTCCTCAGCCTCTCTTTTCAATTGTTCGATTTCTTTTTCTACTTTATTTTTTTCTGTTTTATAAAATGTTAAATCATTTAATTCCTTTGCTTTTTTAAAATTAGGAACTGAGAATATCATAAATACTCCAGTTATTACCGCAAAGCTTATATTTATTCCATTGTCTACATTCTTTGTTGTTGAATATAAAACTAAGAATGCAATTGATAGAATAATAGAAAATATAAAGTAAAATATAAATGATTTAATCTTTGAAAAGAAGTGCTTTGTTTTAGAATCCTTTCTAAATCTACTGTATGAAATAATTCCAATAACTGATAATGATAATGTCATAAAGAAAAATAATACAGAGCAAGATAGGCTTACCTTTTCTACACTTACAAAAGCTTCTATTAATGGTTTAATACTATCAGCAATATCACTACTAATTATGAATAATTTCATATTTGGATTAATATTAGTTAGTCCTTTTTCACCATACATTGCCGCAAATCCAATAGTACAAACAGCAAATAAAAATCTAAAAAATCCATTATTTATAAAGCAATAAATTAAAAATATTGTTGCCATACAAATAAATAAAACAAATGTATCACCTGTAAATAAAAAGAATGATAAGAATATAATAATAAGTAAGCAAATTGAAAATTTTATGAATTTTGATATTTTTTTAAGCGAAAGCTTTTCATTTATTTCATCTATTAAGCATTTCTTTTCATCTATTTCTTTATCAAAGAAGGCTTTCTTTTCTCTTTTTCTTTCTAATGCCTTTGCTTCAAGATCACGCTGTTCCTGTTGTAGTGCTTTTTTAATATCAGCTTTCTTTTCTTTAATTGTATTATCAATTCTTAAAAATTCCTCAGGTGGTGCGATAGTTTCAATTACTTCTAATTCCTTATATACGCTTTGATCGAAGCATGTATAATTTTTTGTTAGACATATTAATTTTTGTTCATGAACCTTCCATGAATTATTTGTTCTAAGTAAAGATTCAATTTCAGTTAAGGCTTGTGAATATAATCTTTCAGAAATTAAATTTTTAATTTTTAGAATACTTATATCAAATAAGCTTTCTAAAACTCTATTTTGAATATCTCTTTCATAATCCTCTTTTTGTTTTTTGGCAAGTCTTGCTAGCTCAACCTTTAATTCTTCATTTAATTCCTCTTTTCTATCCTCCTTAACAGATAGATTCATTTGAATAGAAACATTAATTGTTTTAAAGGCATTAGTGATATCATTTTTAGTATTTATCCATTGTACCTTCTTTAAATACAGATTAAATACACCCTTATAATCATTAATTAGTGAATCATCAAGCTTAACAACAATAAATTTCAATCTATTTTGAGTGGCACTAACAATTTCTGCCTCCATATTATCAGGATCATCAATAACATATTGAGAAAGAAGAACAATCATTATTCTACTTTCAGATATTGCACGATCAATTTGGTTCGTCCAGCTTTCGCCTTCCTTCATTTTTGAATCAGACCAATAAGAATATCCTTCATTATCTAGATATTCTTCAAGTAATGTTAATTGATCCTTATCCTGTGATTTATGAGAAATAAAAATATCATATTTTTTCATATACGCTAACTCCCCAAAATAGTATATACTTATAGTATATTTTGAAAATTGATAAAAATCAATAAATTATTGGCATATTATAATATTGTTAACAAAACGAACAAAATATAATGGAAAAAATCACTTTCTATAGCTTGATAAAATTTTGGAAAAAATAACACAAAATTAACAAGATATTTTATCAAAAAATATTATTTTTTATCAGATTGCATTAAACATTCGTTTGTAGATATTTGACATTTTCTTGACAGTTTTATAATTATAAATTATAATAGTAGATAATAAAAACACTTTCATCGAAAATGGCAAAATCATAGAAATATGATGACGCAAAGCTATAGGGCCTTTAAAATGGCAGCCAGTTGTCTATATTAGAGTTTTTAGGCAACAATAGTATGTAGGGGAGGATACCATGAGATTAAGAGATCTAAGATGGTATATGCTTGCGGGTATAGTACTTATAATTTCATATGCAGCAGTAGCATTTTGTTACTACCTTCCTATTCGAGCAAAGGCTGAAAGTTCAATGAAGGTGCTTGGACAAGAAGCGACTGTTAATGTTACTAAAATGGCTGAGGATAAATTGAATTCTCTTTATGATTCTTTTTTATATGACTCATCTGTTGCTGATACTGAAATAAATCAAACTGGTGTTGAATATTTCTTTGGTTCAATTAAAGAAGGACAAAGAAGAATAATCATGGCGAGTGATAAAACCATGGATCCTTCATCAACTGATACAAATTATTATTTTTTCTTTTTGAAGTATGTTGATGAAGAACCACTTTGTGGTAGATATTCAATGGATGAATTCTTCTCATTTTTAAAGGAAACTGATGAAGAGGGAAATGAAACTAACACATTTGATGTTTTTATTTATTCAGCTGATGGAACAATCATTTATGATAATACTAATTCAGGTGTGCGTTCAATGCAGAATGCATTAGGCATTAGTGAATTTAATCTTCTTGATGAGAATGGAACATTCTGCTCAGTAAATAAAGTAAATGGATCAAATGGTGTATTATCAGCAAATCCATTTAAAGGAATGTATTTATCAACATTTATTGAAATAACATCTCCATATCTTGCGATTAATTGGGTATTACAACAGGCGATGGTATTTTATTCAATTGGAATTGTAGTTATTATTGCATTTTTAGTTATTTTCATTTTAGGATGTAAAAAAGCATCAAGGCTTTTAAGAGTTGATAGACATTCAACTCAGGCTACTCAAGCGATTGTAGTAAGATCAGATTTAAAAGGAAATATAATATTTACAAATAAAACATTTAAACAAATATATGGCTTAGGAAAATTAGAAAAGCTTGAAAGCTTTATTGATGTTGATACTAATCAACCAATACTAGAAACAATAAAGCTTGGTAAGGCATGTGAATGCTCACTTGCTATAAAGAATGATGAGGATGTTCATTATTTTCATTTTAGTCCATTAAAGGTATCTAAATCATATTATTTGCTTGGTACAGAAATCACACTTGATTATTTAAGAAGAAAGCATTTGTTCCTAATGAGTGGTAGAAACGAAATAACAGGCTGTGATAACGGATTCGCTTTAGCAAATAATTTCGGACACATAATTGCTGATACAGGTTATTATGATGTTGCGTTTATTGAATATAATATTGTAAGATATGAAGAAATTATTGGTGTATTTGGAAGAATGAATTTTAATGCATTATTAGTTAATTTCTTAGATGCATTAAAGGAAAATTATTCTAATTTAAGTGTTTTCCAGATGAGTGATTCTAAATTTACTGTTGTATTCCCAAATATTGACATTGAAAATGTTGAGGAAAAAATCCAAGAATCATTAGAAATATTTAGAAAACCATTCCAAATTAAGCAAAATCATATTTATATTAAATGTAAGATTGTTGTTTACAATTTGAAAAAGGAAGATGCTAAAGATATAAAACTTGAAACAATTCAAGAAAAGCTTGATTTGGCATACAAAAATATTGCTGACTTTTCAAATAAGGATTACATCATATATGAACCAGCAATGGATAACGTTATTGAAGCAGCAGAGGAAATGGAAAGAGACTTGGTTCGTGGATTACAGGAAAATGAATTTAAGATGTATCTACAGCCACAATACGATATAATTCAAAATAAAATTGATGGATTTGAGGCTTTGATTAGATGGTCAAATCCTAAATATATTGATAAATCTCCACAGGTATTTATTGAACTTGCAGAGCAAAGAGGATATATGCTTGATATTGGTAGATTTGTTATTAAAGAAACATTACAGCTTGCTAAAAAGCTTGAGCCTTATGATGTACATGTTTCAATGAATGTTTCGCCTATTCAGCTTTTACAGGTTGGATTTGTTCAACAAATGATAGATGAGTTTAATCTTTTACATTTAAAGCCTGGTAGTGTAGCAATTGAAATAACAGAAACATTCCTTATGGGAAATTTCCAGCTTATGAATGAAAAGCTTAAGCGTTTAAAGGAAATGGGATTCCATATCCATTTAGATGATTTTTGTACTGGATATTCATCAATGCTATATTTAAAGGATTTACCTGTTGATACAATCAAGATTGATAAGGAATTTACAAAATATATTGAAACTAGTAAGGTTCATGCAAATATTGTTAGAACAATATGTGGCTTAGGTACCTCACTAAATCTAGATATAATTTGTGAGGGTGTTGAAACACAAGCACAGGCTGATCTAGTTAAAAAGTATGGTGCAAGATTAATTCAAGGTTATTTAATTGGTCGTGCCGTTCCTTTCGAAAAGGCTGTTGCCTTACTTGATAAATATAATGGAAAAAGAAAATAGGAGGGTAAATATAAGGATATGTTAGTAATATTAATGGATAATACAGTTGCAATATTATTATCCTTCTTGTTTATCTTTATAACAATTGGATTATGTGCACTATTGTTATTCTTCATTAGAAGAAACGTAAAACAAATGAAGGAAGAACATGAAATCATTGTAGAAAATGCTGTGACAAGAAGATATATGGAATCAAATATTAAGCAATATATTAAAAAGGTTGATAGATTTGGTGCATTAACCTTAATGTATGTTGATATTGATGGTTTCGGTGATTTAAATGAAGTATTTGGAGTTGAAACATGTAACCAAATACTAAAGGAAATGGCAGCAAGAATTTTAAGAATTATTCCTTATAAAGCTTCTTTATGTAGATATGAAAATGATGAATTTTTAATCTTTATAAAGGATGAGGATAATAATCAAAGAATTGAAAAGCTTGCCGCAAGAGTAAATGAAGTAATTTCTAATCCATATCAGGTTTTGATTGGTGAGACAGTAAGTATCTCAGCCTCAATTGGTGTTGTTACATATCCTCAGGCTGGTGGAACATTTGAAGAATTATATTCAAATTTACAGCTTACATCATATGTATCAAAGCGTGATGGTGGTAATAAATTTACAATGTTCTATTCTTCTATTAAAGAGGATGAACAAGATAATATGATGTATTATCGTGAAGTTAAGAATGCCATTTCAAATAAAGAGTTCGTACTATATTATCAGCCAATAGTTAATTTAAAGGATAAGACATTAGCTGGAGCTGAAGCCCTAATGCGTTGGAATCACCCAACAAAGGGTGTTCAGGCACCGTCAACATTCTTAAAGGTACTAGAACAAACTGGAGATATCAAGTGGGTTGGTGAATGGGGTATTGAATCAATGATTCGTACACATAACGCACTAGCTGAAAAATATCCTACAGTTCCACTAAGATTATCACTTAACTTATCTACTAAGCAGCTACTTGATGTTAACCTAGCAAATAAATTTATCGACCTTATGCGTAAGAATAACGCTAAGCCAGAACAATATATGCTAGAAATTTCAGATTTTATGATGGTTGAAAAGATCGCAGTAATCAAAACAAATATTTATAAGCTAAGAGACTTCGGCTTTGTTATCGCAGTCGATGGTTTTGAGCTTGATGGTCAATCAGTTCAAGCAATTCAAAAATCACCAATCGATGTTATCAAGCTTGGACGTGGTTTCTTAAAGGATATTAGTTCAAATTATATGAAAGAAAAGCTTCTAGATATTCTACTTAAATATGCTGTAGATAATAAGAAGGAATTAATTTGTGAGGGTATTGAAACAGCTGAGATTACTAAATATGTTAAATCTCAGGGAGTATATCAAGGTCAAGGTTATTATTTCGCTAAGCCTATGAACTTTGAATCATTCGAAGAATATATTGAAAAACGTCAATATAGAGTATTATTAGATGAGGTTTCTACTCTAGAGGATTCAGAAAACTTAAATGTAAAGACAAATACAAATGTTGAATATGTTGAAGATGAGGAAGAATCAGCAGAGGAATTATTAGAACGTATTGCAAGAGAAAGTAATAAACAATAATGACAATTAGCTACAATAGCATATATTATTTTATAAATTATTGACATAATTTGTAAAAAACAATATAATTATTGTATGTTAAAGGCAAATCCGTAGAAATACGGAGACGCAAAGCTATAGGGCCTGTAAAATGGTAGCCAGTTGTCATTAAAAGTGTTTAATGCTTTGATGACAACTTTTTTGTTTTATTTAAAGAAGGAGGGAAAAAATGAAATCATTTGTTACTATATTTCGTAGTAAAGCATTTATGTTTACACTTATGATTGGCTTATTTTTAACCTCATTCTTAATCATTGTTGCGATGCTACTTGGAAACCAAAGTGGTAACTTTGTTATTCAGGTTGAAAATGGTGATGTAAATAAATCAATATCAATTACTGATGATGAAGAGGATAGAGTTTATACAAACATGCTAACTGTTGAAGGAATGAGTGGTATGTCAAATACAACACCTAGAGCGTTTTTAGGTGGTACAAAATATCAACAACAAATAACTACATTAAAGGAAATATCATCTACATTAGGTAGACAAGTAGTTGGAAGCTCTGGTGATAGAGAATCTGGTGCGTTTGTATATACATTCTATATTATTAATACTGGTGGTACCGCAGTAAATGTTAAATTAAATATGACATTTTCTAATGTTACAAATGAGCTTGATAATGCGATTAGAGTATTAACATACAATGAAAATGATGAGGAGCTTCATATTTATCAAAAGCCTGATGAAAAAAAGCCTCAGGGAGGCTCTTATCAATATTATCCAACTGTATTAGAATCATTTGAATCAGGTACATCAATATATACAGAAAAAATGTTCATTAGTGGTACTTCAATTGATGGAGAATTACCAAAAATAAAATATACAGTTATCTTTTGGATTGAAGGACAGGATCCAGAATGTGATGAAAGATTATATAATGGAACAATTAAATTTGGGTTAGATATTTCAGTTGAAAATTAACCTTATATTATATAAATATGAGTGAAAGGAGTTGTAGGTATGAAAAAAATTTATAGAAAACTATTTTTAAGTATATTCATGCTTTTTGTAACAATTGTTACATTAACCTCAACTACTTTCGCATGGTTTGCTTCAAATAGGGAATCATGGGTTGATCCATTTGCCTTAGAAATTGAAAATTCTGAAGGATTATATGTTTCTGTTGATGGAAAAACTTATGGAAATTCAGTTTCAAATTCTGATTTATCTAAAGCAAT
>JALEQD010000137.1 GCA_022768655.1 Anaeroplasma sp. | reverse complement strand
CTACTAGGGTTTTATCGCTAAAGCCAATCATATAAGAATCGTAATCTGTTAATCCACTTTTTCCATAACATTTCATTTCAAGATATTTACTTATGCTACTACAGGTAGCATGTGATATTGTAGTATCAAAGGGAGCTTCTAAAAGCTCTTTTATTTTTTGGCATAATAAAACATCATTTATTATTTTTAATTTTGGTTTGTAAAAGGTATTATTTCTAATATTAATTTTATAAATACATATTGGTTCAGCATAATATCCATTTTGAAAAAATTGAAAATATATTTTTGTTAAATCTAATAATGATAATCCTACACTTCCTAGTGCTAATGATGGTATTGATTTTGCATCAATACCATATTTTTTTAAATGATTTTTTAAAGTGTTAGTGCCTAAATACAAATGTGTTTTCATCGCATATATGTTATCTGATACAGCTAAAGCTTCTCTCATTGCTATTTTACCGTAATATATTCCTGATGAATTTGTTATAGTTACATTTTCATTATTATAAATGAAGGTATATGGCTCACTTACGTATGTATTGTTTATTCCACATTTTAATGCCTCATAATATAGTAATGGCTTTATAGTAGAGCCTATATCTCTTTTTCCTTTTGTGGCTATATTATATTCAGAATCAAAATAAGATGAGTTTCCAATTAATGAAGTGATATATCCATCCCTATTTATAGAAATTGAACAAACATTTATTTTTTTAGTTGGAATTAATGCTTCATTATTTTTATTATATTTTGTATATATTTTTATTGGATTATAAAATTTTTCATTGATATTAAGGCTTTTCATTTCTTCAATTACCTGATCAATATAATATAGTCTATTAGAAGAGGTATACTCTTTATTTATTTTTAAGCTTATATATTTTGTGGCTTCTAAATATTCACTATAATTTATTATATTATTTTCTAATAATTCTTTTGCAATTTTATTTTTTTTACTATTCCATTTATCTATATTTGCTGAATAAATTGATGGACTATTCCAAAGTGCGACAAACGAAATAAGCTCCTTAATTGTAATATTTTCTAAATTTTTGCTGTAATAGTATGAGCATGCATTATTTATTCCATATATGTTATTGCCAAAATATAAGCATGATAAATACAATTCCAATATTTCATTTTTACTTAATTTCTTTTCTAATTTTTTGGCAAGAATTATTTCTTTTATTTTTCTTGAAATACTTTTTTCATTATTTAAATATACATTTTTAATAAGCTGCTGAGTAATAGTTGATGCACCATAGGATGTATTATTAAATATATTAGAATATGAACAATATAATATACGTTTTATATCAATTCCGGAATGCTTATAAAAGCTTTTATCTTCAATTGAAAGTATTATATTAATATATTTATCATTAAGCTTATCAAGTGAAGTCTTTGATGTTTTGTTATTGTTTAAAATAAGTGAAATTTCTTCATTATTTTCATCGTATATTTCAATTATTGCGTTTTTATTAACCTCAACTTTATTAATATAATATATAATAAATAAAAAAGTAATTAATAAAGTGTATATATATTTCTTTTTCAACATATTTCATCATAAATAGTATTACAATTTTTATGGAAAAAAATACCTTACTGTGATAAAATAATTTTATACTCTTTTAAAGGTGGTACAGATCATGGTTAATTTATTAAGAAAGCTTTTTATTAAAAATTATGATGATGTAAAAAATCAACATGTTAGAGAAGCTCATGGGAAAATGTCTTCATTAGTAGGAGTGGTCTCTAATTTATTTTTATTTGCGATTAAGCTAGTTGCAGGTTTGTTTTCAAAAAGCCTATCAATTATTGCGGATAGTGTGAATAATTTATCAGATATGGGTTCATCTGTTGTGACATTGATTGGCTTTAGAATGTCAAATAAGCCTGCTGATAAGGAGCATCCATATGGACATCAGCGAATAGAATATATTGCTGGATTGATTGTTTCAATTATTATTATTTTTGTTGGTGGAAGCCTTCTTTTTACATCTGTCGAAAAAATATTTAATTATCAGTATGAAGAAATACCTGAATATATTTCATATATATCAATTGGAATATTAGCTATTTCAATTCTTGTTAAAATATGGCAGGCATTATTTAACAAGAAGGTAGGAAAGCTTATTGATTCAGTTGCGCTAGAGGCTGTTGCTAGTGATTCTAGAAATGATGTTATTGCAACATCAGCTATTTTAGTGGGCACAATAATTATGCTTTTTGTAAAGAATATTCCATTTTCAATTGATGGTATATTAGGTGTGTTAGTTTCATTATTCATTATTATTTCAGGAATTAAAATGATAAAAGAGACAACTGATCCATTAATTGGCTGTAGCGTTCCTTATGAATATGTTTCTGAAGTAGTATCATATGTTAAAATGAATTCATATGTATTAGGAGTACATGATGTTGTTTGTCATAATTATGGTCCTACAAAGGTTTTTATGACATTGCATGCAGAGGTTGATTCTAAAGGTGATATTTTAACAATTCATGAAAATATTGATAATATAGAATCAGAGGTAAACAAAAAATATGGCATAGAGCTTACTATCCATATGGATCCTATTGAAATAGATAATGAAGAATTAAATCATATTAGAGATATTATTGAATTATCAATTAGTAAATTAAATAAAAAAATATATTTTCATGATCTAAGAATTGTTATAAAATCAGATGTTAGTACAATACTTTTTGATGTTGTTGTGCCTTATAATTATGAGCTATCTAATGATGAAATAAAAGAAATACTTACTAACGATATTAATTCAGGAGAAAAGAAGTATAATGTTATTATTCATTTTGATAATATGTATACTGAGGAGCATGCATGAATATTGTAGAAGTATTAAAGGAAAAAGGATTGACAATATCGACTGCAGAATCTGTAACAGCGGGTTTGATTGCAGCAAAAATATGTGATTATAGCGGTGCATCTAGTGTTTTTAAGGGTGGAATTGTTGCTTATACAAAGGAAATTAAGTGCAATCTTTTATCGTTAAATATGAACGATATAGAAGCCTTTGGTGTTTACAGTGAGGAAACTGCTGGTAATATGGCATTAAGTATTAAGAAGAAAACTGGAAGTGATCTTTCTATTGCAACATCAGGAGTGGCAGGGCCTGGAATGGATGAAAATGTTGAAGCAGGTACTGTTTATTTTGGATTTCAAGTTTTAGATAGACTTTACACTGAGGTAAAATTTTTTTCTGGAAATAGAAATGAAGTAAGAAAACAAGCAGTAGAATTTGCGATTAATAGAATTATTGAATTATTAGAACAAAATGCTCATCACCTTAGTATTATAATTAGGCGATGAGCTTTTTTATTGTAGTGAATTACTATTTGTTTTAAAATGACCTCTTGTGTCTGTTTCTTTGTTGAAATGAAGGTCACATTCTTCATTATTAATTTTATTTTGGAAAGCTTTTATTATTTTTAGTGATTCATTATAATCTTCAGTTGTAAGCTGTATTCTAAATGTGTTTACACCATTAATTTTATCGATATCATCAATTAAATTAAGTGTTTTGCCATTTAATATTGTAGTTGTACAATC
>JALEQD010000217.1 GCA_022768655.1 Anaeroplasma sp. | reverse complement strand
TTATAGAAGGCATAGTCTCCTATACTTGTTAATTGATTTCCTTCTGCAAATGTTATACTTTTTAGGTATCTACATCCATAGAATGCATTTTTGTTAATAGAAGTAACTCTTGATGGTACTACTATATCTGTAGCATTACCAATATAACTAATTAATATTATAGAATCTTCTGATTCTTTATATAATACAAAATCATTTTCAGTATACAATTTTGATTTTTTTTCATCTGTTATTATTTGTAATGCGTAATATCCAATATGGCCATTAGAATTAGATCCTTGTTCAATTGATAATGATGATCTATTAACTACTTCTACTAATCTATAACAATCTTCAAAGGCATAGTTTCCTATGCTTGTTACATTTGCTGGGATTTCTATACTTGTTAGGTTGTTACATTCCCGGAAAGCATATTCTCCTATGCTTGTTACACTTGCTGGGATTTCTATACTTGTTAGGTTTCTACAATAATCGAAGGCAAAGTCTCCTATGCTTGTAACCTCAATATCATTATATTTGTTAGGTATATTAATAATATTATATTCAACACATGATCCTAAACCAACTATTTTATAAGTACCATCTTCTAATAAATCAAATGCTAATCCTAAGCTTGGTTCAACGTATCCACAAACTGAACATACTCCCTTTTCTGTTAAATGCTCTAATTTTTCTGTTTCCTGTTGTGCTACTAATACTTTATTACATACGCTACAATGCTTGCCTTCTGTTTTTCCCTTTGACTCACATGTTGCTGCAACTGCTGCATCTATTACCTCAGTATGTCCTATTGCTGGAATTACAATTGAATCAATTTCCTCTTTTTTAGTATTAAAATATTTTTCACATTCACTACAATGATAATGTGCTACATTTCCATCATCTTCACATGTTGGTGCATTAGCAAAAATTAAATCACCATATGTATGTCCTGTTGCTGGTATTTCTTCTGTCTTTGTATTTGTATATGTATTTCCACCAAATGTTACTGTTGCTGTATATGTTCTATCTCCAGTAGTTTCACATGCTGCAGGTGTTGTAACTTCACTTGTTATAATTGCAGAAATTTCTTCAATATG
>JALEQD010000119.1 GCA_022768655.1 Anaeroplasma sp. | reverse complement strand
ACAGGGTAATTTTAGAAATACATATCCATCAAATTTCTGGGATGACATTTCTATTCCGTATTGGTCTATGCCAGAAAATACGGCACACCCTACCCAGAAACCAGAAAAACTACTGGCTAAGCTGATTCTTGCTAGTTCGAATCCCGGAGATGTGATTTTAGATCCGTTCCTTGGTTCTGGTTCGACTTCCGTTACTGCAAAAAAATTAGGTAGACATTATATTGGAATTGAACAGAATGATCAGTATTGTGTATGGGCAGAAAAAAGATTGGAAATGGCTGATGCTGATACGACTATACAGGGATATGCAAATGGAGTATTTTGGGAAAGAAATACAAATGCACTACAGCAGAAATTCAGAGCTAATAACTAAGAGAGGAGTAGGCTTATGTATAACAAAAGAGTTATAGAACATCTTGTAAAATTAATTGAAAGTAAAGATGGCATAGCTGATAAGAAAAAACTTGCAGAACTGATAAAGAACGAATTTAATCTTGTGAAGGATAGAAGCGTATATTATGGTGAGGATTTTGCAATTAGATTCAGTCAGTCTGAAAATAGGAGAATGAGCAATACAGTCTTGTCATTATCTGCACTTCAAAAATATGATGACAAGCCATTTATTGTTTGCATTGTCACATCAAAAGTAAACTACATGATGTTGGCAAATACCACTTTTTTGAAGAAGATTAGCCATTCATCTCAAGAACTGCGTGTTGATAATATTAAAGGCAGTTTTAATGGCGGAGATATTATGATGAAATTTGAATCCATTGAGAATGAGCCTGCTGAATTTGAACGTCTTTTCGCTTATCATAGCGGCTTTTCATTTCAGGATAATTTGGAGAGGCTTGTAGAAAGCA
This sequence comes from Anaeroplasma sp., assembly GCA_022768655.1. GTDB lineage: Bacteria > Bacillota_I > Bacilli_A > Acholeplasmatales > Anaeroplasmataceae > Anaeroplasma. The sequence continues at coordinate 3,293 of JALEQD010000119.1, read as the reverse complement.
CTAATGGTATTATTGGACGTGTTCAGAAATTTGATGTAAATAAAAAAAATAAAACTACAATTATGGGTTCTGTTGATAGAGCAATTGCATTTGCAGACTCTAGTAGATATGATGAGCTGAAAAAAGATTTGGATGATAGAGTAGCAAAAGTACAAGGTGAGATAGCAATTGCTGCATTTATTGACAATGTTAATGTTCGTGGAAGAATTATTGAATATTTAATCACAGATAATGGTTCAAAATTAAAGGATCAGATTATTAGTGCACTGAAGAATAAAACTCCGTTGCCACAATTTAAGACAGAAGATAAATTGGGGGATTATTCAAGATCTTTTCCGGAGTATGTGACAGAAACAGATATTAAAACAAAGGTGCTTTTTCTTGATGGAAACCCTAAGGCATATAATATTGATAAGCTATTGGAGTTTTTAGCAACAGAGAAATCTGTATATATGATATATCTTCTTGGTATTGATGATGATGGAACTATTATTGCACGTTTATGTTCTGCTTTTGATAGTAGATTAGTGGAAGCAACAAATGTTATTCATCACTGGGCAGGTCGTAATTCTCGTGGTGTTGCACAGTTTATTGGACATGCACTTACACAAATACTTAATGATAAGAATGGAACTACAATAGATAGTAAAAAAGCGTATGATTTTGTTATGGATTTGATAAATCGATAAACATAAAGAGGAATATATCTGTTATAGACTCTGCTCGTTATGTTATATCAATTATTTCATACGTCTGTTCGGGTCTGTATAATATGATGTCATTCTTGAGTTTTTTGTAGTAGTTTTTCGTAGTAAGAATTAATGCGTTGGTAAAACAGTAGCATCTTTTGTTGTAACTGTTCAGGAACTGCGACTGCATATGTGCAACTTGCACGGTTGCACTTGCAGATAAAGTGCAGGTTATACATATGCAGGCATTGGGTGTAACCTCCCAATGAGCAAAATGTCCAGCCGTTTTGCGAATGCAGGTCCTGAATAGTTACCTTTTGTTCACGAAAAAAGAAATAATCTATTGGTGGTTTATGTGCAAAAGAGGTGAGAACAATCAAAGTCTTATTTTGGAATATCTATAATAAAAATCTAATTAGTCCAATAATAGAGTTAATACAAGAAAATTACGTGGATATAGTTTCATTGGCGGAAACTAAGAATTTAGATATAACTGCAATATTGAATTATCTAAAAATGGGTGGTAGTGAATGGAATGATATTCAGATTAGTTCGAAAAATGATATTAGAGTATTGGCTAAGAAGGAAGTTGATATTATTCCGTATAAAGAAGAGAGCCACTATTCTATTTATAAAATTAAGAAAAATGGAAATGTGGACTGCTTATTTGTTGTTGTTCATCTTTTGGGGAAGTTGAATAAATCTGGAGAGGCACAGTACAATAGAGCTGGTAATATTGCAAGGGAATTAAGTAAATATGAACAAGAAATATTTGGAAATAATGAAAGACGGACAATTATTGTGGGGGATTTTAATATGCAACCATATGAGTCAGGAGTCTGTGGCGGATATGGTTTTAATGCAACTATGTCAGCACATCAAGCGTCTAAAAAGACAAGAAAAATTGATGGCGAAACCACATATCTTTACTATAATCCTGTGTGGGCTCTTATGGGAGCAAATAAGTTAGTTCAAGGTTCGTATTATAATTCAAGTGATAACGATGACCATGCAATATATTGGTATTCTTTTGATTCGGTGTTATTAAGACCATGCTATATTGAAAGTTTTAATTGGGAATATTTTTCCATAATAGAGAAAACTAATAAACATAATTTTGTTCCCAATAGCACAATTGATAAAGAGAGATATTCTGACCATTTACCAATTAAATTCGAGATAATGGGAGGCTGAAAAATATGGCTATGGATTTATGGGGATTTAAGGATATAAGAGATTTGAAAAAAAATATTAGTGATTATCCAGAAACAATATTAAAGGAGCAAATAGCTGCACTAGGAGATAAAACGGGATTTGTTTTATATGGGAAACCACTTTATATGAGAGTAAAGAATATGGAAATTGAATATGGGGCGGCAACTATATTTAATGTAATTGTACCTGCACTGGATAATTATAATAAAACGCTTTTAATAATGTATTCCAATTTTGAAGGGAACTATCCGGTGGCAATTTCTGTTGGAAAATCATTTGCAGAAGATATGGAGGATTTTTGCCCGCAGTATAAATGTGATAATTTGGATGAGTTTAAAAATACTTTGAAAGATATTTTGTGTTCAGATGAAGTAATGGAAGTTATAAGAACATTATATTCAAAAGCAAACATGATAGGGAATGAATAAATAAAAAATTTAGTAGTAATAACTTCTTTTTTATATCCATGCTCGCTTATATTTACAAGCGAACATGGATATATTGAGGAACTGTTACAATGATGATTTAACCTAGTGTGACATCCCTTTTATCTGTTCCAGAAAATATTCATGAATCCGCGTATCCTCATCCACCTCCGGGTGGAAGGAAAGTCCAATCTGATTTTTGTATCTGGCGGCAACGATGTGGTTGTCTACCTGGGAAAGAATGGAAACATCTTCTCCTGCGGTTTCGATATACGGGGCACGGATGAAGGTCATTTTGACCTCCTTTAAGTCGCCGAAATCCGAGTGGCAGGTAAAGCTTCCTAACTGCCTTCCGTAGGCATTCCGCTTTACGGTAACGGGCATCGTTCCAAAATAAACGTTGGAATCATTGCTGATTTTCCGGGCAAGAAGAATCAGTCCGGCACAGGTCGCAAGAACCGGGGTGTCCGCCGCAATGATTTCCTTTAAGGGCTCGAACATAGAAAGCTCATGCAGGAGCTTCCCCTGCACGGTGCTTTCCCCGCCTGGAAGCACCAGCCCGTCAAGAGAGCAGATATCTGTTTTTTTCCGGAGTTCTACACAGTCACACCCCAGCTCGGATAACATTTTCTCGTGTTCGATAAATGCACCCTGAACGCTTAATATGCCGATTCTCATGTTTACTGACCTCTTTCTTCCATAATAATCTGGATTTCACTTTCATTGATGCCGACCATTGCTTCCCCAAGATCTTCGGAAAGTTCTGCAATCAGCTTTGCATCAGTGAAATTCGTAACAGCTTTTACGATGGCGCCTGCTCTCTTTGCCGGATTTCCTGATTTGAAGATACCGGAACCGACAAAGACACCTTCGGCACCAAGCTGCATCATAAGTGCGGCATCGGCAGGTGTGGCAACTCCTCCGGCGGCAAAGTTTACAACTGGAAGCTTTTTATTGTCATGTA
>JALEQD010000094.1 GCA_022768655.1 Anaeroplasma sp. | reverse complement strand
CAATACATTTAACAAAAGAAGATTGTAATAATATTTTGCAAAAGGCTTTAGAGGAATTTCCTATTGCTGATTTAGAAATATCTTTACCAGAATATATATCTGTTTTGGGCGATGATATTGAAATTAAAAAACAAATTAGTGAATCAATTAAAAGCGTTGAAGAAAAATATAATAAAGTTAAAGATGTAGAAAAAATATGTACTAATTTAAGAAAAACAAACCTTTATAGTGATGTTAAGCTTGAATTATTAGATGCATCAAGTGGTAAAGCAACAATTAGCTTGATGGTAGATGATTCTATATATAAAGAAATAATAGATACATTATTAGGTGATAATATAAAATCACAGGCTGATTTTATTAAATATTTGTATGTATCAAAAAAAGCAAATGAGGTATATAGCCAGGTTTATAGTGCAATAGAGGAAGCAAAGGAAACTGGATATGGTGTATCAGTACCAAAAATCGAAGATATGCATTTGTTACCACCTGAGGTTGTAAAGAAAAATGGCATGTATGGTGTTAAGCTTGCTGCAAAAGCTAAATGCATTCACATGGTTGCGGTTGATATAGAATCATCATTTACTCCTATTATTGGATCTTTAGATCAATCAAAAATGATGATTGATTCATTACAAAATAATGCAGTAGAAAATGAGATTTGGAGCAAGGAATTCTTTGGAAGAAAGCTATCTGATATTGTTAATGATTCAATGAAATCAAAAATACATAGCTTACCAGATAGATCAAAGGATAAAATTAAAAATGTTTTAGATAAAATAATGAATTCTGAAAGAAATAATTTGATTGCGATAATTTTATAATATAATGAATTAAAGACTTTACTCATATCATTTTTATGAGTAAGTTTTTTTTATTGTGAAAAAACTAGACATTTTTTGGAAAATGGCTTTATTATCATATTTTTTGTTGAATAATAATTATAAAGTGATATAATTAAATTACAAAAATCAATATTTGGAGGAAACGATATGACAAAATCAGAAATTGTCGCTGCTGTTGCAGATAAGGCAAACCTTACAAGAAAGGATGCTGAAATCGCAGTAGAAGCATTTTTAGATTGTATTGCTGAAGGACTTGCTAATAATGAAAAGGTAGTATTGTCTGGATTTGGAACATTTGAAGTAAGAGAGCGTGTTGAACGTACAGGTAGAAATCCTAGAACTGGTGAAACTATTACAATACCTGGACAAAAAACACCTGCATTTAAGGCTGGAAAAGTATTAAAGGATGCTGTAAAGAACTAATAGAGCCAAGGGCTCTATTTTTTACTTACAGATTTTGGGAGTAAAAATATGAATGCATTTGATAGTATATATGCAAATAACATAAATTTATTAAAGGAGTATTTAGAAACAGGAGATATTAATGTTATTAATGAAAGAGGAATGTCGTTATTACATTATGCAATAGTTTTTAATAATTCTGAGGTTTTAAATTTATTGTTAGATAATTATATAAATGTAAATATTCAGGATAAGCATGGAGAAACTGCTGCACATTATTGCGTAATTAATAATAGAATGGGCTTTTTAAAAACACTAATACGTCATAATTGCGATTTAAATATAAAAAATGAAGATGGTCAAAATGCTTTATATAAGGCCTGTGTTTTAGGTAGAGATCAAATGATTTCATTGTTTTTGGAGACAATGGAATTTGATTTAAATGATGTTGATTCAAAGGATGAAACAGTGTTTATGGCCTTAGTTAGAAGTAGAAATATTGAACTATTAAATAAAATAAAAATTGATGATGAAATAGTTAATAGGCCTAATTATTTTGGTGAAACTCCTCTTCACATAGCTACTAAAGCAGGAGATATTAAGGTAATTGATTTTTTACTAAAAAACAAGGCATTTGTAAATGCAAAAAACAAATCAGGTGAAACACCTTTATTTTATGCTGTAACAATCCAAAATAAGGATGTTATTTCTATTCTTATGAAAAATGGTGCAGTTTTAGATTGTAAATCAACATTTGGGGATACTATTTATAATTTGATTCCTACATATGATTTATGTAGCTATATAAATGAAAAATCTGAACAATTTAAAAATTATTTATATTATTCAAATTATCCACTTCATTATTCTATCATAATAGAAAATCTTGAAATGGTAAAAAAATATGCGATTATAAGAAATATTAATCATAAGGATAATTTTGGATATACACCATTAGAATTAGCTAAATTGATTGGTAATGAAAAAATAATGAAAGTTTTATCTAATGTTTAGTTTAGTCTATTGATTTTTTCAAATATTAGCATTATAATACAAATAGAGTATTGAGAGAGGAAAATTTCCTCTCTTATTTATTTGAATAAACTAGAAAGTCAGGTGAATTTATGGATTTAAAAATTGTTAATCAAATATTAGATTCATACTTAAAGGAAAAAAATCTAGTACTTGATAATGTAGAGCTTGTTAAGGAATCAGGATATTTAATCTTACGTGTAAGCATCGACAAAGAAAATGGAATTGATATTGATGAGCTTGCCGCTGTAAATGAATATTTATCAGAAAGAATAGATAAATATGATAGTGATATGCCTGAATATATGCTAGAGGTATGTTCACCTGGAGCAGAAAAACTACTTAAATCTATTTCTGAGGTTAAGGCAAATGTCGGAAAATATGTTCATGTTGAAATTATCAATATGATATATGAAGGTGTGTTAGAAAGTGTTAATGAAAATAAAATAACATTAAAAATTAACGCCAAGGGTAGATTTAAAAAGGTTGTACTAGATTATGAGGATATTAAGATAATTCGTCTTGCAGTAAAGATATAGGAGGGAATGAATCAAGATGATTAATAAGGAATTTTTTAAAAACGCTGAAGAATTAGCGGTTGCTAGAGGTATTGATGTTGAAGAAGTATATGCAATATTTGAAAAGGCATTAATTAATTCATTTAAGAAAATGTATGGAAATACTTCTTGTAGAGTGGTTATTAATCCAGCAAAAAATGAAATTTTATTATATTCAGTACATAAGGTTGTTGAAGCTTATACTCCAGCAGGTGCTGAAATTGATCCTGAGGCACCAGAAGAAATGCTACTTGAGGATGCTAAAAAGATTAAATCTTCTTACAAGGTTGGAGATATTGTTGAACAACAAGTAAATATTAAGAATTTTTCAAGAACAACAATTGGGGCAGCAAAAAGTGTTACAAACCAAGGTATACGTACTGCTGAACGTGAAAAGGCATACCAATACTTTAAGGATTTAGAGGATGAAATGATTTCAGGTGAGGTTTCTAATGTTGGAGAGAAATTTATTGTTGTAAGCTTAGGCTACAATGTTACTTCAGCATTACCTATTAGTGAATTATTACCAAATGATCATTTCCAAATTGGTGATACTATTCGTGTATATATTAAGAAGGTTGAACAAACTACTAAAGAGCCTAAGGTTCAAATTTCTAGAACTGATAGACAGCTTGTTACTAGATTAATGGAAAATTATATTCCTGAAATCAAAAGCGGTATTATTGAGATTAAAGGAATTGCTCGTGATCCTGGTGATAGAAGCAAGATTGCATTATATTCAAATGATCCAAAGGTAGATGCGATTGGTTCATGTGTTGGTGAATCTGGAATTCGTATTCGTGAAATAGTTAATGCATTAGGTGGAGAAAAGGTTGATTTATATAAATGGAGTGAAGATCCTGAGGAATTAATTTCAAATTCTTTACAGCCAGCTAATGTTACAAAGGTATTAAGTATTGATCCTAAAGAAAAATCTTCTGTTGTTGTAGTACCTGACGAGCATTTATCACTTGCTATTGGTAAAGCAGGTCAAAATGTTAGATTAGCTGTTCAATCATGTGGATGGAAAATTGATATTATGCCTACAAGTGAGGCATTTGAAAAGGATTTATTAATCTAATGAAAGAAAAAAAATTAGTACTACGTACTTGTGTATGCTCTAAGGAGGTATGTGAAAAAAAGGATTTATTTAGAATCGTTCGTACTCCGGAACATACAGTGGTAGTTGATTTGAAGGGAAAGGTAAATGGTAGAGGTGCTTATCTAAAAAAGGATAAGGATGTAATATTACAAGCCAAGAAATCAAAGGTGTTAGATAAGAAGCTTGAGGTTTCTGTCCCTGTTGAAATATATGATGAACTATTAGGTTTACTATAATGGATAAGATTTTATCAAATTTAGGGTTATGTAACAGGGCATCAGGCCTTGTAAGTGGTGAAGAAATAGTTTGTGATTATCTTCGCAAAAATAAGGTAGTATATATATTTTTAGCTTCTGATGCATCATCAAATACAAAAAAGATGATACTAAATAAAGCAAGCTATTATAATGTGGAGGTTTGTGAAAGCTATTCCTCTGTAGAGCTTTCTTATGCAATTGGTAAGATTAATAGGATGGTTCTTGGAATAACAAATAAAAGCTTTTTAAAAATATTAAAGAAATAGGGTGATTTTGTGGCTAAAAAAACAAATAAGTCGGAAACTCGTACTTCAAACATTCCTGTAAAGGGAAAAAAGAATGAGCAAAAAAAAGAAAAAGGAGTTTTAACCTATAAAGAAGGAATGACAGTTGCTGATGTAGCTGAGGGTATGGGTAAAACTAATGCTCAAATTGTTATGAAGCTAATGCAATTAGGTATAATGGCAAATCAAAATCAAACAATTGATAGAGAAACAATTGAGCTTGTTGCTATTGATTTTGGTTTTGAATTGAAGGATGAAGTTGTTACTGATGTTACAAGATTTGATGAGTTTACAATTGAAGATAAGGAAGAGGATTTAGTTTCTCGTCCTCCAGTTGTAACAATAATGGGTCATGTTGACCATGGTAAAACAACATTACTTGATACTATTCGTTCATCAAGAGTTGTTAAAAATGAAGCTGGTGGTATTACTCAGCATATTGGTGCATATCAGGTTAATAACAATGGATTTGTTATTACATTTATTGATACTCCAGGTCATGCTGCATTTACACAAATGCGTGCCCGTGGTGCACAAATAACTGATATAGTTATTTTAGTTGTTGCTGCTGATGATGGTGTAATGCCTCAAACAGAAGAGGCTATAGCTCATGCTCAAGCTGCTGGATGTCCAATTATTGTTGCTGTAAATAAAATGGATAAGCCTACAGCTAATCCAGATAGAGTAATGGAAGAATTATCTCATTATAATTTATTAGCTGAAGCCTGGGGTGGAGATACAATATTTGTACCAATTTCAGCTTTAAAGGGAACTGGTGTTCCTCAATTACTTGAAATGGTTCAGCTTGTTGCTGAAATGAAGGAGCTTAAGGCTAATCCAAATCGTCAAGCAATTGGTACTGTTATTGAAGCACAGCTAGATAAAGGAAAAGGTCCTGTTGCTACATTTTTAGTTCAAAATGGTAGCTTAAAGGTTGGAGATGTTGTTGTTTGTGGAAATACATATGGAAAGATTCGTACTATGGAGGATGATCGTCACATTAGATATAATGTTGCAGGTCCATCTACTGCCGTAGCTGTTACTGGTTTAACTGATGTTCCATTTGCTGGTGATAAATTCATGGTATTTTCTGATGAGCGTTTAGCACGTGAAACAGCAGAAGCAAGAGCTTTAAAGGTTAAAAATGCTGATGCTTTAGCTAAGAAAGCATCTTCCTTAGAGGATTTATTTAATCAAGTAAATCAAGATAAATCTAAAGAATTAAGCTTAATTATTAAGGGTGATGTTCAAGGCTCAGTTGAAGCATTAAAGGCATCACTAGAAAAAATAAATATTGAAGATTTAAAGGTTAATATTATTCGTGCTACAGTAGGTACAATTACAGATACTGATGTTGTTCTTGCTGAAGCATCAAATGCTATTATCATAGGATTTAATGTTAGACCTATGGCATCAGTGCGTAATGAGGCTCAAACTAAGGGTGTAGAAATTAGATTATATAGTATTATCTATAAGGTTATTGAGGATATAGAATCAGCATTAAAGGGTATGCTAGCACCTGAATTTGAAGAGGTTGTAACAGGTCAAGCAGAGGTAAGAAGCCTATTTAAGCTTTCAAAGGTAGGTACAATCGCTGGCTGCTATGTTACAGATGGTGTAATAGAAAGAAACTCATTAGTTAGAATTTTACGTGATGGTATTGTAGTATATGAAGGAAAAATGGCATCACTAAAAAGATTTAAGGATGATGTAAAGGAAGTTAAATACGGCTTCGAATGTGGTATAACAATTGAAGGCTTTAATGATATTAAAGAAGGCGATGTATTTGAAGCATCTGTAATGAAGGAGATTCCTAGAAAATGAGTTTAAGCATTAAAAGACTAGAATCCCTAGCATTAAGAGAGCTTTCATTAATATTAAGACAGGATGCAAAAAATCAAAAGCTTTCTAATATTACTGTTACAGAGGTTCGTATAACTAATGATTTATCATTTATGACAATATTTTATACTTTCTATGAAGGAAAGGTAGAAAATTATGAAAAAGCATTAAATGATTGTAAGGGTTATTTAAGAAGCGAGCTTGCAAAAAAATTAAAGGCAAGAAAAATGCCAGAATTAATTTTCAAATATGATGAAGCTTTAGCATATGGTAATCATATTGAAAACATCTTGGCTGAGATTCATAAAAACGAAAAAAAATAGCCTATTATCTATAAATAGGCATAGGTTGATATCCATAATATTGTTGAGGGTATTGATAATACATTGGGTATGGCTGCTGATATGGCATTTGATAATATGCTTGTTGCTTATTTGTATTAGATGCTATATATCCAATAGGAAATGCGACTGCAGCTCCAACTAAAAATGGAAGAAGTAGGCTTCTATCCTCTACATTTTGGTTTATTTGCCCTCGATATTGTCTATAGCATTGCTGTGGATATCTATAAGCGTATGCTTGATTAAACATAATAAATATTCCTCCTCAAATTATAATATGTAAAATAATAATTTTGAGGAACGAAAAGAGGTAAATTATTTTATGTCATGTAATCATGATTGTAAATCTTGTTCATCAAAGTGTGGTAAACAGGATTTAATGTTTGAAAATTCAGAACCTAATAAAATAAAGAAAATTATTGCTGTAGTATCTGGCAAGGGTGGAGTAGGAAAATCTACTGTTACATCAATGCTTGCTATAGAAATGGCTAAAAAAGGCTATAAGGTTGGTATTTTAGATGCTGATATAACTGGACCTTCTATTCCAAAGGCTTTTGGAATTACTGCTGATGTTGCTGGTGATGATAAAATGATGTATCCACCAACATCAAAGCTTGGAATTAAAATAATGTCAATTAATTTGTTGATTGATGATCCAAGAAAACCTGTATTATGGCGTGGCCCAGTATTAGGAAACATTTTAAAGCAATTTTATCAAAATGTTTTATGGGAGGATTTAGATTATTTATTTTTAGATATGCCTCCTGGTACAGGTGATGTTCAATTAACTGTTTTTCAATCATATCCAGTTGATGGTGTAGTAATTGTATCAACACCACAGGATTTAGTTTCTATGATTGTTGGTAAAGCGGTTAATATGTGTAAGCAAATGGACATTCCAATTTATGGTCTTGTAGAAAATATGAGCTATATAGAGTGTCCTGGTTGTGGTGAAAAATTATATCCATTTGGTTTATCTAAACTTGAAGAAATCGCAAATGAATATGAATTAGAACCATTATGCGCATTGCCTATAGATCCTACATTTAATGAGCTTGTTGATATGGGTGCTGTTGAAAATTATGACACTTCAATTATTTCAAATGCAGTAGAAAAATTATTATAAAAAATTGCTATATACTCATCCTATAATAGGAGTAAGTATATAGTTTTTTTAATATACATAATTTTAAAAAAGTAGATGACATAAGAGATATCCAAAAATCTATTATTGTTATATTTTTTTCATATTTATAAAATTATACATATTTTTTTTAATATTTATCGATAAATGTTTTATTGACATATATATTTTTTGAATGCTAAAATAAGAATTGTATAGGAGAAATAAAATATATGAAAAATTCTTTAATTGCATTATTTGTACGATTAATAATAATTTTTATAGCAGCTTGTGGTTTAGCGATATGTGTATTTTGGTATCCATTAAGTATTTCTCTATCTGTAATGGGATTAGCAGATTCAGTACCAGTACCAACCTTTGAGCAAAATATAGAGATGTGGACACAACTAATATTTTACTATTTAGTGTCACTACCTTGTTTTATAATATTATTTTTAGCATGGCTTATAACATGTTCTATTAAAAAAGGTGCTTTTTTTAGTGAAAAGAATGTAAAAATTATAAAATTAAGTGCATTAATTCTATTTGTTGACTTGATGGTATTTCTTATTGGTAATGTTGTGTTTTTAATATTAGGATGGAATGATTTTGCTTTAATTTATTTTATACTTTTTGTTATAGGATTAGGACTAACAATATTAATAATGTTTTTTGAAACTTATTTGAAGAAATCTTTGAAAATGCAAGAAAATAGAGAAGTCTTAATTTGATTAAATTCTATTTCAATTTATAAATAAAAAAATAAATATAAAATTTAATTAATTTTACCAAAAAATAATAATATTATATTTCCTTTAAAAAACACTGTTTTTTAAAATATAATTACTTTATAAACTTATCTAAGAGCATAGTCTCTTAGATTTTTTACTTTTTGTCAAAAAAATGAAAAAAAATAAAAAATTTTTAGTGTTTTATTACTATTATTTATATGGAGGTAAATATAATGAAGAAGATATTAATTACATTAACAATGCTAATATTTGTATTTTTTATTTATGGAATTGAAGTAAATGCTAATACAGATAACTATCAAACATTTGTAGAAATTATGATGAATGAAGGTAAGCTATTAAAAAATTTTACTGAAGAGGAATATGATGCTATGATTGACAAAATAAAAAATCATAAATTCGCTGGTGTATCAATATACATCGAAAATAATAATATAGATGCCTCATATATTTCAAATACACTATATAGTGTAGAAAATAATGGATCTACAGATGTAACATATGATATTGAAATTACTGTCGAAACAAATAATAAAATATCATTTAATGCATCAGAGTCGTTAAGCGCTCAGGCATCTGGTACAGTTAGTAAAATTAAAGGTGATATTGGCGCTAAGTGTGGTGCTGAGTTTTCAACACAAACAACAACATCAAGAAAAGAAAAACAAACAATGAAATTGGTTGTTGAAAAGCATTCAAGGGCAATTATATATTTAACAGGAAATCTTTCTATATCAAATGGTGTTGCAGCATATGATTTTTTATGGATTAGAGTATGTCAAGGTGGATGGGAAATAGTTAAGCTTAAAAATCAATATTCAAGAATAGAAAAGGCAAGTATATTATGAAAAAAGGCTGGATTATATCATTTATTGTACTAATTATCTTAGTGGTTGGAGTATGCATTTATTCTAATAATAAAACAGTTGAGCAAAAATTTTATACTGTTCCCTGTGCTAAAAGCTATATTTATGATGAAAGTAGAACAATAAGTATAGATGTTTATTCTACTATAAAGGACCCATATATCGTGTATAAAGAAAAAAATGAATATTATTTGACATCTATAGATATAGAATATTCTTTAGATATAAATTCTATTGATATAAATAAGCAGGAGGATGTGTATTTAATAACCTTAACAGCTAAAATGCCAAAGATTAATAATCTACACTTAAAAAATGTATATTTAAAGATAATTAACAAAAAATATACCTTAAATTGTAGTATTGGATCACTTGATATATTATATCCAGAAGAATATAAGCTCCTTTCAATAGACAAGCTGTATGGAAGCTATTCTTATATTAATAATGCACTACATTTAGTTGGAGTTAATATTATATTTAATAGCTCACCAGAAACAAT
>JALEQD010000201.1 GCA_022768655.1 Anaeroplasma sp. | reverse complement strand
TTGTATAATAGTCATGTTATGAATCGTCATGAATACCGAGTTAAGGTTGTGTTTGCTCTTTATCAGGCTCTATTATTAAACAAAGATATCAAAAAGTCATTTGATGATAATTTTTCTGATGAAGAAAAAGTAGATTATATTAATATACTTGAAAACGATTGAATATTAAACAAAGATAATTACATAAAGGAGATTTCCAACCATTTACGTAAGTGGACTTTTGATCGCTTAAGCTATTTAGATCAAGCTATTTTACTTGTTGCTTGTTCAGAGATAAAAACTGAAGTAGCATCAAAAAACGTTATTATTGATGAAGCTATCAGGATCGCAAAAGAATATAGCGACGAAAAGTCTTATCAATATATTAATGGAGTATTAGACAATCTATGAGCATCACCGTATCTAAACTTGTTTCATATTTAAAAAACAAGTTAGAAGGTGATGGTAATCTTGCTGGAGTAAGTATCTTTGGTGAGCTTTCAAATTTTAAAAAACACAATTCTGGACACTTATATTTCACTATAAAAGATGAAAAAGCCGCACTTAACTGTGTGATGTTTTCATCTAACGCAAAAAAACTTAATTTCCTACCTAAAAATGGAGATAAGGTTGAACTAAAGGGGTCAGTATCAATTTTTGAGCTTAGTGGTGCTTTACAGCTTTATGTTTCTTCTATGCATTTACAAGGTTTGGGTGACTTATATGCGACTTATGAAAGATTAAAACAAAAGTTATATCTTGAAGGTTATTTTAATCAAGAACACAAAAAGTCTAAACCTAATATTTATCCTTCAAAAGTAGCCGTCTTAACAGGCGATAATTCCGCTGCTATGTCAGATATCAAGACTTGTTTTTCTAGAAGGTGGCCTTTAACAAAAGTAGACTATTATCCTGTTTTGGTACAAGGCTATGATGCACCTTCTAATATTATTAAAACTTTAAAAGAAGTTGATGAATTAAATTATGAATACATAATCCTCTCTAGAGGTGGAGGCTCTTTTGAGGATTTGTTCTGTTTTAATGATGAAAATCTTGTTAAAACAATCTATAATTTAAAAACTTTTATTGTTTGTGGTGTAGGGCATGAACAAGACTTTACTCTATGTGATTTTGTAGCCGATTTAAGAGCACCAACACCTACAGCTGCAGTTGAATTAATCACACCAGATATTCTTAAAGTTGAACAATGCGTT
>JALEQD010000090.1 GCA_022768655.1 Anaeroplasma sp. | reverse complement strand
ATTTACAGGAAAAACCTTAGTAGAAGAATATAAGAATTCATTTGTTATTCAAAATCCACCTGAGTTTCCACTTTCTAGAGAGGAAATGGATGCAACATATTCACTTCCATATATGCGTGCATGTCATCCTTTAATTGAAGCAAAAGGACATGTACCTGCAATTGATGAAGTGAAATTTTCTGTTATATCTAATAGAGGCTGCTATGGCGGTTGTCATTTTTGTGCACTTACTATGCACCAAGGAAGAATAATACAATCAAGAAGTAAGGATTCTATTTTGGATGAAATTAAAACAATAAGCAAGGATAAGGATTTTAAGGGATATATTCACGATATTGGAGGTCCTACTGCTAATTTTTATCATCCAGCATGTAATAAGCAGCTAGAACATGGTGTTTGTACACATCGTGAATGTATAGGATATGATCCATGTAAAAATTTAGTTGTTGATCATACTGATTATTTAGATATATTAAAGGAAGCAAGAAAGCTTCCTGGAATAAAAAAGGTATTTGTAAGATCTGGATTGAGATATGATTATATTATGTATGATAAGAATAAAGAGTTTTTTGAAGAACTAGTTAAATATCATATTTCTGGACAATTAAAGGTTGCTCCAGAGCATATTGATGATAGAGTGCTTGTTAGGATGGGTAAACCATCAAGAGGCTTATATGATGAATTTGTTAAGAGGTATGAAAAGCTTAATGAAAAATTCAATATGAAGCAATATTTAGTTCCATATTTAATGAGCTCACATCCTGGTTCAACTCTTGATAGTGCAATTATGCTTGCAGAATATTTAAGAGATTCAGGACATATGCCAGAGCAGGTTCAGGATTTTTATCCTACACCAGGAACTGCATCTACCTGCATGTATTATACTGGAATTGATCCATTTACAAATGAAGAGGTTTATGTTCCTAAAAATCCACATGAGAAAGCAATGCAAAGAGCATTAATGCAATATAAACTACCTCAAAATTACGATTTAGTTTATGAAGCGCTAGTTACTGCTCATAGAACAGATTTGATAGGATATGATAAAAAATGCTTGATAAAGCCAAGAGATGGTAAAAATAGTAAAACATTTAAAAATAATAAAAGAAAGCTTTAAATTAAATAATATTTAGGTGTCTAGCGATAGACTTAATAAGGAACACAAGTGAAAGTCTTGGACTGTCCCAGCAACTGTAAAGCGGACGAATTCGATTAACCATTGGGAAACTGAGAAGGTGAATAAGGTTGATGCTAAGTCAGGAGACTTGCCTAAATAATATATTAGGAGGAAATCCATCTTCCTACATTTAATGATTACTGAGGATGATTATTTTTGTTTGATAGATGGAAAAAATATGAATAAGAAAAAAATTATTCTTACAGCTGTTTTATCGTTAATTGCATGTTTTGTTATTGTATTAAGTATCATATTAATTAATAACCAAACAAAAGCAAAATACGATGGAACAATAATTGTCGATGTCATTGATTTAGATGGCAAAGAAATGAAAAAGAAAAGTATTGGTTTTAAAGAAGGAGAAACCCTAGTACAACTCATTGAAGCTAATTTTGAAAATGTAGTTTTTGAAGATACTGGATATGGACCATTTTTAAAGGAAATTGAAGGATATAAAACTCCAGAGGATTGGTCATCATACATTTCAGTTTATGTTGATAATCAATACAGTCAAGTAGGAATAGGCTTAATTGAATTTAAAGACGGTACATATATTTCTTTTAGAATTGAGACATATAATGGATAATTATGAATAAAAGGATAACTGTCTTTGATATTGCATTAATTTCCTTATTATCTGCACTTTTATTTGTTCAAGAGGAGCTATTATCATTTTTACCAAATATTCAATTTACAGTTTTTTTAATTGTTCTTTTTTCAAAAAAACTGGGTCTTCTAAGAACTACAATTATTGTGATTATTCATGTTATTTTGGATAATTTATATATGTCAAGCTTTAATATTATGTATACACCGTGGATGCTAATAGGATGGTTGATTATTCCTATTACCCTATGTACAATTTTTAAGAAAGTTAATTCAAACATCATTCTTGCATTTTTAGGTGTATTTTATTCATTTATTTATTGCTGGTTGTATATTATCCCTAATGTAATGATTCTAGAAATTGATCCTTTAGCGTATTTTGTAAGCGATATACCATTTGAATTAATTCTTGCAGGTTCTAGCTTCTTGAGTATATTATTATTATATGATCCTTTAAGTAATGTATTTGATAAATTAAAGATAAATGTTGAAAATGGAATAAATTATAAAAAATGATAAATTGGTGGTGAAGATATGATTGATAAATATATGAAGCTTGCGATAAAGGAAGCTTCAAAGGGAATAAATAACAACCATGGTGGTCCTTTTGGCTGTGTTATAGTAAAAGATGATGTTGTTGTAGGAAAAGGACATAACATGGTTATAAAAAAGAAGGATCCAACCTGTCATGGTGAAATAATGGCAATTCATCAGGCTTGCAAAAAACTAGATAGCTTTGATTTATCTGGCTGTATACTTTATACAACAGGAGAACCCTGCCCAATGTGTATGGGGGCTATTTTATGGGCAAACATTGATAAGGTTTATTATGGCTGTAATATTTTAGATACTGAAAAAATTGGATTTAGAGATAAAGTATTTTATGATTTTTCATCTAATAAGAAAAATGAAATGCTTGTTGAATTAGATAGAGAGGCTTGCTTGAAATTATATTCAAAGTATTCTAACCTATCAAATAAAACTAAGTATTAATTTAAAGAGGTCATAAAAATGTTTTCTTGCTTTACAAATAAAGAATTTTTAAGACGTTTTTTAAAAATAAGTATGCCTGTAATGATATCAGCCTTTATCTCGTTTTTAGTTTCTTTTTTAGATAATGTTATGGTTGGTACCGTATCAAACGAAGCAGTATCAGGTGTTTATGCTGCAAATGAAGTGACATATCTTGTGAATTTGGCTGGTTTTGGGATATTAGAAGGGGCAGGAATATTTATTGAACAATTTACAGGTGCAAATGATAAAGAGCATACTAAGCAATGTTTTTGCTATAAATGTATTGTTGCATTATTGTTTCTATTAATAGTTATGCCTGTTGTTTATTTTTTTGGACAATATTTAATATATTTATTTTGTTATAGAGATAGTAATTATTTAAAAATATTAGAAGAAGGTAAAAATTATTTATATATTGTAGCATTAAGCTATATACCATTTATGATTGGCTATGTTTATTCTACATCACTTCGAGAAATAGGAAAAACTAAGCACGCTATGATTTCATCGATGGTTGCAGTAGTTGCAAATGTATTTTTTAATTTTATCTTTATAATTGTTTTAAAGCAAGGTGCTATTGGTGCTGCTATCGCAACAATTATAGCAAGAGTGCTTGAAATGTTTTATTTGATTTTCATTTCTAGTATTAATAAATTTAGCTTTTGTGATAAGGCCTTTAAAAATTTTAAGATAGAAAAAGAATTATTTAAAAAAATTACTTCAAAGGGCTGGCTTTTATTTATAAATGAAATTGGTTTTAGTGTTGGTACAGTAATGCAATCTTTAGCCTTTTCACAGCGAGATGGAGTTTTATCAAGTATATCAATTGTAACAACAATATCTAATATTTTTATGATACTGATAAATGGATTATCGGTTGGAATAGGTGTAATGGTTGGTTCTAGCTTAGGGTCTTCAGATTTTGAAAAAGCAAAATCTGATAACAAGAACATAAACCTACTAGGCTTTTATACATCTGTATTTATAGGATTAATCTTAATATCATTAAGCTATGTTTTACCAAAGCTATTTACTGAAGTAACAGATGAACAAAAGCTTCTAGCAACAAAATTAATCATCATATATGGATCATTATTGTGGGCTAACTGCTTATCGCTAACATCTTATTACACATTACGTGTTGGTGGAAAAACATTGCTTACTTTTCTATTAGATACTGGTACGATGCTTGTTTTTTATGTACCTTTATCTTGGATTTTAGCGATGGCAACAAGGCTAGATATGATTTATATTTATTTAATTATTAGATCATTAGATGTCCTTAAGGCTTCACTTGGAATATATTTAATGAAGCGAGGAAGCTGGGTTAATAACTTAACTTTAATTAATCAAAATGCATAAAAAGGAGGAATAAAATAATGAAGGTTGCAATATATATAAAGGCATTACTATTTTTTCTTTTGGGTTTGTTCGTTATTATTTTTAGAAATAATGTGATTTCATATTTGAATTTTATCGTTGGACCTGTAATTATACTATCTGCATTAGATGAATTGATATTTAAAATAATAATTAATCTTAAGTCTAGTGAAGAGCATAAATTCCATTTACATACAC
>JALEQD010000079.1 GCA_022768655.1 Anaeroplasma sp. | reverse complement strand
AATCATCAATTGTACTAAGTAAAAAATTTGCTTGTGGAGTAGCTGTAACAGATAATAATGTGCAAATATTTATATTATTAATTATGTTGGTAATATAGTCATGAGTTATTCCTGCTCTAGAATTTTTTGATTTTAATTTAGGTGCACCTGGAGAACACTCATCGCCTTCATCATCAACAATTATTGATGGAATATTTCCAAGTAAATTTGAATAATTTTCTACTAATCCTAAATTAGCATTTTCAGAGGCATTCTTCAATGCAACTAAAATAACTTTATAACCTTCATTAAGAAGTATAATAGGATCTTCATGCTTTTTATCAGCTATATCAATAACCTTAACCTTTTTATTATTACTAAACTCGAATAATAACCTTTCATAATTTTGATCTTTTAGTTTTGTTTTAGTTCCCCCTATTACATAGGCTAAATTATATCCATTATCAAAAGCCAATGCTATGGCGCTAATAAAAAACGCTGTTTTTCCACTTTGGACCTTACCTAAACATAAAATTTTATTACTTTTATTACAATCCAAAGTTGGATTAATTAAATAAGGTAATATTTTATAGCCGTTAGAAAAAATATGATTAACACTATTTTCTGTTGTATTAGGATCTTCAAGCATATGCTTCTTCAAATTCATTAAACACTCTCCATCAATCTTTGGAGATTCTATTGAATTCAAATCCTGATCATTAACATATTGCACAAATTCTACTTCACTCATATAAAAAACTCCCTACTTAATATTCTTAATAATCTGATTCATCTGATTTATTAAAATACCAGATTTATTAAACTCCACACCTAATCTAGCACTTGATAATTGCGCTAAAGCAAGTGTAATTGCAAAATTAACAATTAGGTCTTTACACTCTTTTTTATTATATTCTTCAAAATATTGAGCAGTACCATTAATAACAATATAATACGCATTATCATCACTCTTCTTTTGAACGTTAAACCATGGCAAATCAGGATCATCATTTTTAACTTGAATATCAAAAGAATAATCCACACTTTCCCAAGTAATGTTAACAATATTTGCTTTAACTTCCTCTGTATGCTCAATTACAACAGTAGGTGAATCAGGTTGATATGTTTCAACTTGCGTTTTTTCTACTTTCCCCAACTGACTATATTTATCTTGTAATTTCGAAGTATTTTTTTCAATATCTTTAGGTTCTACAATAGGTTTTTTAGGCCCATCCTTACGCAATGTCCCAGCAACACTTGTAATATATTTAATATCTTTATTACCTTTCAAAGATTTAATAAACTCTTTTTCTAATCCATCATCCCAAATAAATTCATCTTTATTAAAAGTAACTCTCCACTTTTTATCATCCAGTTGTATTTCACCTACAACTCTTTGATATTGAAAACTATTGGGTTTACCAAATATATCACTAGGCCTATAATTTAATTTGATTCCTCGACCATATTGAGATAAAGTAAAACCTGCATCATCAGTACTTGCAGTTTTTAATATCCCAATCCAACCTGAATAATTATATTCAACTTCATTAAAAACAAAAGAATCTTCAAAATAGTTTAAATATTCGCTGCCAGTCTCCTGGTTTTCTCTTAATTCCGGATCTGTAGAAATTATTGGTCTACCATTTAAGAAAATTTCTAAATCTCCTGAATCCAAATCCTTTGAATAGATTAAAGCCAATTTTTTTCTAAGAGTTTCATCAAGGGATGTAGTTAAATCTCTTAATGGCTTACGAATAGTGATAATAGTGTAATGAGTATTCTCTTGTACATCAGAAATCGTACATTTTACTGTCCTAGGATTTGTTTTCATCCATTCCTGAACATCAACAACGGCATAATACTTTTCCTTTGAACCTAATTGTGTAGATTCAATTGAGTACCAATCACCTAAGTAAGCAGCTGCAATTTTTAAACCCATTCCATATTGAGAACGACTATTCTCACTATAAGAATCAGCAGGTGCATTTAATTTTAAAGCTCTACTGAAATCATCTTTATTCATACCAAATGCTTTATCTTTAATAACAATTTCTGAGTTATTCCATGTGATTTCAATTTTATTTACAGTACTTTTAGTTACTTTTATAAGTTCATCCTTATGATCTATGAAACTTTGTGTTGTATTATCAATAAATTCAGAAAATACTCTTTCAAGTTTTTGAGGCATTCTTTGATAAGTACCTATTATTCCAGAGCCAACAGTAACATCTACGTCAATATATCTATCCATTATTTCTCCTCCTTTGATGTTTCTTTTTCAATAAATTCAATAAACAATTTAAACACGTTATAAATAACATCAACATTCACTGCATTACCTAATTGTTTATATGCATTAAATTCTGTTTCATTAGTAAAATCATAATCATTAGGGAAACTTTGTAACTTAGCTGCTTCCTTAATTGTTATGTATCTTTTATATTTACCAATAATTGGTACATGAACCATGGCCACTAAAGTTGGTGATTCAGTAGGTTGCTTTACTCTAATTCCAGAAGGCCTAAACTGAATTATTCCATCCCAAATTGATTTATAATTTGTTCCAATTTGCCATTCCATCTTTTGCTCTGTATGACTAAATTCAGAAAGATTATTCCATTTTTTTAACCATTTATCAATTGCCTTTTTATTGTACTCATACAACAATCTATTCTTTACAACAAATTCTTTTTTCCAATCTTGATAATCAAGTGCTTTATCATTAATATCATAATCTTGTCCAAATTCAAAAGCCCAAATTGGAAAACCTATTATTCCTTTAAATTCTTTTTTTATATATATTTTTTCCTTCTTATTATCCGTATTTTTCTTTACACTAGAAGGTACAAATTTTATACATTTAATAAACTCATCCCAACAATTTAACACTTTCTCATCATGTTCAGATATCTTATACTGATCCATTTCAGAATCAGTTAAATTCTTATCAATAATACTAAAAATATCAGTTGAATTTGATTTTTTTCTTGGAACATCGAATTTAATAGGTTTATCATAAATATCCTTTCTCACAGCAACAATTATCGCTCTATCTCTTAGTTGCGGAATATCAAAATCCTTTGGACCTACAACAATTGGTGTATCAATAACGTTATATTTTGCATCCTGCAAAGCTTTTTTTATTGTATTCCATGTGACTCCATCGTCATGAGTAATCAAATTTCTAACATTTTCTAAAATTAGAAATCTTGGTTGTTCTTCAATTTTATCTCTTTCTATCAATCTAATAATTTCTCTAAATAAAGTACCTCTAGGATCACCAAATCCTTTTTGCATCCCAGCTCTAGAAAATGTTTGACATGGAAATCCCCCACAAACAACATCAACATATTCTTTTATATCATTAGGCATAATTTCTTTAATATCACCATTAATTTCCATTCCAAAATGATTTTCATAAAGTTTCTTTGCTTCTTCATTAATTTCAGAAGCTAAAACGCATTTTGCTCTACCATTAGAATATTTATCCATTGCACAATGGAACCCACCAATTCCGGCAAATAAATCTATAAATTTAAAATCCTTATTTAACAACATAAAATCTACTCCACATAATTATAATTAATATAATCTCTAATCAATAAACCAAAATGCTTTTTGTCGCAAAGCCATATATCCTGGTCAAACTCGTGAACCATTATATATCCTCTTTTAGCACATTTAATAATCGATTCTTCAGTAATATAACAAGAACGATTTGTATTATGACTTGTATATAAATAAGAATTCCAAACAACTAATATATAGTCATCACCATATCTAACTAGACCACATAACATATGAGTTCTAATTCGATTTGTATATACTAATCCTTCTTTTATACTTCCTATTTGAATCCTTTTAATATTTCCATATTCTTTCCAACCACCAGTTGAAATATTTTTTAAAACATAATGTAATTCAAATTTTCTAACACCATCAGAAAGTTTAATGACATAAGGATCTTTCGAATAATCAAAAGACGTAATGCCTAATTCAGAAGACATTAAGAAATCATTAAACAAATCATTCAACTGTTTTTTGTTTAATTTCTCAATAATTAATGCATTCTCACTCATAAACTACCTCATATATTCATCAATG
>JALEQD010000074.1 GCA_022768655.1 Anaeroplasma sp. | reverse complement strand
TGGTACAATTTTAGCAACTATTTCAGATCAGGATAAAGAGGCTGCCTTACCATTAATAAAGAGATTTTATAATCTAGGCTTTAATATTGAAGCAACTAGTGGTACAGCTAAATTCTTAAAGTCTCATGGAATTAAGACAAGAATAAAGAAAAAACTATCACAGGGCTCAGAAGAAATACTAGAATCAATTAAGAGTGGATATGTAACATATGTATTAAACACTTCTAGTGAAGGAATTGTATCAAATCACGATGGAAAAATTATACGTCGCCAAGCAATAGATAATAATGTTGCAGTATTTACATGTCTAGATACAGTAAAGGTATTACTTGATGTATTAGAAGAAATAACAATGGGTATTTCAGTTATTGACAAGGAGTAAAACTTAATAATTATTAAGTTCTTCAAATTCTTATAAAATGCTTTTTCCGAACTGAGGTAGTTTGGTAGGTAGCTACCTAAGATTTGAAAGAAATAGAAAAACGGTTATATATCACACTTCCAATTGGAGGTAGGTATATAACCGTTTTGTTTGTCTTTAGATTTTTTAATAGTAACAATCACCTTAAATTTTAAAGAATCTTATAAAAATGAAGGTTTTACAAGTTTTTCTATTCCATTTTTGTATAAATATAATGTTTTCGAAAAAAGATGTGTTGACATATTGATTTTATGTGTTAAGATAAAAATAGATAGATATACTTTAAAAAAGATAGATAGACTATCAATTATCCGATAAACTTATAATTGATTGCTCAAATTCATCAAAAAATGTTAATAAAGAAAGAGGAAATATTATTATGAAAACAAAAAGACCTTCGAAAAAAGAAATGTGGTTTTTTGCCTTAGGGCAATTAGGTTGGTCAATATTAAGTGGTTTAATAACTAACCTATTAGTAAATTATTATCTACCAGATCCAAATGATTTAGCTACTTTACCATATTTAAAGGAATTTATTCCCCAAGCGGCTTTATTTTTGGGATTAACAGTAATTGGCTTGATAACAGCGTTTGGAAGAGTATTTGATGCGGTAACAGATCCTATTATTGCTAATTTTTCTGATAATTGTAAATCAAAAAAAGGGAAAAGAATTCCATTTTTAAGATTAGCTGCCTTACCTTTTGCGCTTGTGACAGTTATGGTTTTTTGTGCAACATTTAAAAGTAAAGCATTGAATGTAACTTGGCTTGCTATATTTTTAATGCTATTCTATTTGTTTATGACTGCATATTGTACACCATTTAATGCTTTAATTCCTGTTTTAGGACATGAACAAAAGGATAGGATGAATATATCAACATACATTTCATTAACATATATTGTTGGTACAGGAGTGGCTTTTGGTGCTAATATTATTTGGACTAAGCTATATGAAATGACTGGATGGGACTATTATTTATGTGCTAAGCTTGTTATTGGTGCTGAGGCATTAATTGCACTAATTTGTATGTGGATACCAGCATTTGGTATAAATGAAACTGAATATAATGTAGAACAGCAAAAGAGTGAAAATCCTTTAACATCCTTAAAGAAGACTTTTTCTAATAAGCATTTTAGATTGTTTGTTTTATCTGATATTTTATATTGGATAGGAATAACAATATTTAATACTGGATTTTTATATTATATAAGTAATCTTTTAGATTGCTATGATTGGTATATGCTATTATTTATTTTTATGACATTAGTAACCTTTATATGCTATATTCCAGCAAATATTTTAACTCAAAAATTTGGAAAAAAGAAAATGGTTATTATTGGCTTCATTGCTTTTGCCTTTGCCTTTTTGATATGTGCCTTTGCAGGTAAAGTAACATTTATCCCAAATCTTGTTTATGGTTTTATTATCTGTATATTTGTAGGTGTTCCTCTTGCAATTTTAGGCATTGTTCCTCAAGCAATTGTTGCTGATATTGCCGAAGAAGATTACATTAAAACCAAAGAAAACCATGATGGTATGTTCTTTGCAGCAAGAACATTTGCTTTTAAGCTAGGTCAGGGTATTGCAATGATTATCTTTACATCCCTAGCAGTCTATGGTGCTACTGGCTATCGCATTTCATTAATTATTGCATTAATCTTTTCTGTTTTAGCTGCAATCGCATTATTTTTCTATAAGGAAAAGGATGTCATGGAAACAATAAATAAATCACATGAAAAAGAAGAATCAAGTAATATTGAGTAAAAAGAGGTTATTATGACTGATAAGACAAGTGTTATTTTTGGAAATGAAATTGACAAAAAGACTATTAAAAATGCAAATAAATCTAAAAATAAATATCTAAAGAAATTTGGAGATGATTCAAAAAAGGAATATAAGCTTGGAATAGAACCTATTAAGGCTTTAGATAACATTGGGGTTTCAAACCTTGTATTCAAAGATGAAATTGAACCAATGAAGGATAATCCACTTATTGTTGGAAATATTAGAATGGGCTTTGGGCATTATAGAATAAGTATTGCTATAGCATCATGTGCTAGAGCTTTGGGCTTTACACCATATTGGCTTGATTTAGCAAGCTTTGATGCAACAGGCTCAAAGATGATTAGAGAACAAAATAATTTATATTCTTTAGCATCAAGAATATCTCAAAAATCAAAGCTATTTAATCATTTCTTTTGGGAACCACTTAATTCTGAAGGATTTAAAAAAATAACATATAATGCAAAGGATCAAAAAAATTCAGAGCTTTTAGTCCCAATATTTAATTCAATCCCAAAGGATACTCCATATATTGCAACACATGTTTGGCCTAGTCAGGGTGCAATACATGCAGGATTAACAAATGTAGTAAATGCAATTCCTGATAATTGGCCAATGGGCCTACATTTATCAGAAGGTGCAATACATGCTGTTCAAACACCATTTGCTTACTTAGGATATAAAATGCTAAATGGCTTTAGCGATAAGCCATTAAAATCAATTCCTGAGGAAGATATTAAAATGGTTGGAAGATTTATTGATCATGAACTATTAGTTAATTTAGAGGATGATAATTTGCGTAGGATCACTAGAGCGAAAACAAAACATCCACTTCGTATATTACTTACTGTTGGTGGTGCAGGAGCAGGATTTGATATGTTTTTAGCAATAGTTAAGCATTTACTTCCTTATGTAAATGAAAATAAGTGTTCTTTATTTATTAATTTTGGTGATCATAAAAATGTATATGAAAAAATGCAAAAAAAGATAAATGTTACAAAAATAAAGACTTATTTTAATGAATATGATAAATTAAGGGAATTGGTAAAGGAATTAAGAAATAAAGATGCAAGTGGTGTTTATGCAATATACAACCAAGATATATTTGAAGCTGTATATGCAACAAATATATTGATGCCTGAGTGTGATATTTTAGTAACAAAACCATCTGAGCTTGCGTATTATCCAATTCCTAAGGTATTTATGAAGCATATAGGTGGACATGAAGTATATGGTGCTATTAATTCATCTGAATTAGGTGATGGTGTATTTGAATGTCCAACAAATAAAACTATAAATAGTATGCTAGATAGATTGTTAGAGGACAAAGAAATTTTAATTCATATGTGTAATAGAATTAATGAGCTTAAAAAGACAGGCTATTATAATGGTGGCTATGAGTGTGTTAAGCTAGCAGCAAAGATAGAAAATTAAAGAATATGGAGGAATAGATTAGTCTTATCCTTATGCAGTAGCATATTCTGGTTTATCTGATTCTTTGTTAAGAAAATATGTTGAAGATTCTTCTGATATTTGTCCTAATGGTGAAAAATTAGATTTCACATTAATAGGTAGTACAATTGGTACTCATGTTGGACCTGGTGCGATAGCAGTTGCCTTTTTTGTTAAATAATAAGAGTATTGTTAGATTGCGAACAAAACTCGGGTTGAATATTTTCTTATATTTTGTTATAATTGACTAAATAGTATTTCTACTGTTTAGAGAAGATATAAGGAAGGGGACGTATAATGTTTGTAGTATCTACAAAAATTATACAAATTTACAAATGAAGCTAAATGATGTTGATTTTGAAACTTATTTAAAGAATTATCCATCAGAGGATGGATATTTTGGTAGATTTGGTGGTGCATATATTCCAGATGAGCTTAAGCCAGCTTTTGAAGAAATAACTAACGCATACCAAACTATTTGTCATTCATCTCAATTTATTAATGAATTAAGAAGAATAAGAAAAGAATTTCAAGGAAGACCAACACCTGTTTATCACTGTGAAAGATTATCAAAGTATTGTGGTGGTGCTCAAATTTACTTAAAAAGAGAAGATTTGAATCATTCTGGTGCTCATAAAATCAATCATTGTATGGGTGAAGGTTTGCTTGCAAAGTTTATGGGCAAAAAGAAGATAATCGCTGAAACTGGTGCTGGACAGCATGGAGTTGCGCTTGCAACTGCGGCAGCATATTTTGGTTTAGAATGTGATATCTATATGGGGGCAGTAGATATAAAAAAACAAGCACCTAACGTTTCTAGAATGAAGCTTCTTGGTGCTAATGTTATTGAAGTGACAGATGGACAACAAACGTTAAAGGAAGCAGTAGATGCAGCCTTTGATGCTTATATGAAAGAATACAAGGATTGTATATATTGTATAGGATCTGTTGTTGGTCCTCATCCATTTCCATTAATGGTTAGAGATTTTCAATCTATTGTAGGTATTGAGGCTCGTGAGCAATTTCTTGAAATGACAGGCTTACTTCCTGATGTTGTTTGTGCTTGTGTTGGAGGAGGCTCTAATTCTTCTGGTATGTTTATTCCTTTCTTAAATGATCCTGTAAAGATTGTTGGTGTTGAACCATTAGGACGTGGACCAAAGCGAGGAGACCATGCTGCATCAATGACATACGGAGAAGAAGGAATAATGCATGGCTTTAATTCTATGATGCTAAAGGATGAAAATGGAGAACCAGATGAGGTGTATTCTGTTGCCTCAGGACTTGATTATCCTTCAGTTGGACCAGAACATGCATTTTTAAATGATATTGGACGTGTTGAGTATGATACTATATCAGATGATGAAGCTTTAGAAGCATTTTTTACATTGTCTAGACTTGAAGGAATTATTCCTGCAGTTGAATCAAGTCATGCAGTTGCTTATGCAATGAGACTTGCTCGTTCTACCAAAAAAACAGGCACTATTTTAGTTAATCTTTCTGGTAGAGGCGATAAGGATATGGATTACATTATTGAAAAATATGGAATTGATTATCTTGAAAAACGTGGTATTAAACTATAATATAAAAAAAACATGAAATGAACTTCATGTTTTTTTTAAACTATATTAAAGTAAATTCTTCTTTTGTTGCATCAATTACATAATCAGCTTCAATTTTTTCTTTTCCAAAACCGTTTTGGATACCAATTGTTACAAATCCACGCTTTTTTCCTTCTTGAAGATATTTGTTAACATCTTCAAATAATATAACTTCACTTGGATCAGCATTTTTTAAAACATCAGTTAGGATGTAATCATAATAGAATGGTTTTGATTTATTGTCATCTACTATGAAAGTATTGATTTCTGAAAATAAACCAGCTATGCCCCAATGACTTAACATTTTTCTTATTAATGTTCTATTTTGAGCAGATACTAATGCAATTTGAATGCCAAATGTATCACTTAGGATTTCCTTCATAAATGGGAAAGGAGAAGAACTAGATAAAATTAGCTTTTCAGCAATCTTATTTCTTTCCTTAACATATTTTTCATATCCTTTTCCCTTTGGACCTCCAATATCAATTCCGTAATCTTTTTCAATTTCCTTTAAGAATACAGATTCTGGTTTTCCAAGATAAGTATAAATATGATCTAAATCTACTTCAATACCAAACATCTTTTTTAATACTATATTATGCGCTTCCCAATGGATTCTTTCTGTATCGGCAATTGTACCATCAAGGTCGAAAATATAGCATCTTTTTGAACCAAGCATTTTCTTAAAATCCTTTGTCATTGTTTTTCCTCGCTTTCTTTTATTAAATTTTTTTTCGATATTCATTAATTTTATTATATAACATTGTTATAAAATTGTCTATAACTCAAAAAAATGGATTTATAGTTTTAAATATTTTTTTATATATTTTTTTCTTTATGTAATATATAATTATTATATATAAAAAGTTTTTAATTATGTATGAAAGAAGTGATTAGCTATGAAAATTTTAAAAGAAATATTTAAAAGACCAGTTACAATTATTTTTTCTATATTTCTAATTATAATAATTGGTGTTTTATCAACTACAAATATGGCAATCAACCTACTTCCTGATATATCTTTACCTTACTTAGCAGTTAAAACTGTTTATGTTGGGGCTGATGCTTCAACTGTTGAAAACAAGGTTACAAATGTAATTGAAGAAGCTATTTCTTCAATTAGTGATATTTATAATATTTCTACCTATTCAATTGATAGTGGTTCAGTTGTTGTTGTGCAGTTTGATTATGGAACATCACTTGAAAAAAAAGAAGATGAAATAAATGGCAAGCTTCAAATTATAGAATTACCAAGTAATTGTGGTAAGCCTGAAATTACTAAGGTTGATTTAAATGGAGAATCTATTTTTTCTATGAGCTTATCTAGTGATAATAATATTGATTTAATTAGTAATAAGGCTCATGAACTTGAAAAAAGATTTTTAAGTATTTCTGGTGTTGGTTCTGTATCCATTAGTGGTGCAAAACGTGAAGAAATAGCTGTTAAGCCGATAAATGGCTTAGAATTCATTGCTGGATTTTTAGTAACTGAGCTTATTAAGGATGATAGCCTAGATATTCCTTTAGGAGAAATAAAGGATTCTGATGGTAAAATATCTATTAATAATATTTCTAGTGCTAAAACTATAGAGGCTATTAATAATATGATGATAAGTGCTGAGCTTAATCAGACATATATTTCTTTATTTTTGGGAATACAGAATACTATTTCTTCTATAGAAAAAATGAATGTAGAAGAATTAGAACAAATGAAGGAAGATGCTTTAGATATTTTAGAATTTATTAATGAGCTTGAAGCTAAAAATAATGATGAATTGGATGAGCTTGTTAATGGAATAAATGCTATTAAATCGCTTGTTGTTACTATAGAAGAAAATACAAGCAGTGGTTTAAAACTTATGTGGAGTCAAATACTAAAGGGTTTATTTGAGGATGAAACATTTAAAAACCTTTCTGATGATGAGCTTCATGAAATGGCTGATCATTATAATATAAGCTATGGACTATTAAAATGGCTTCAGGATAATTCGGAAATAGATCCTGCTACAAATAAAACATATGCTGAGGCTAAATGGAATAAGATTGTTGAATTTAGAGAGGCAAATCCTAACGATATAGAAGATATTTTATATGCAGATTTATTTTATGATATAGAATTAATACCTAGTGATATAAACGATCCTGATTACAAAACAAAAGAAGAAATAGCTGATTCAGTTAAGCTTTCAAGAACTATTAATACAGTTGTTTTAGATAGTATTGTTACTGATCTAAAGGATGGAAAGAAAATTGATAATTCTAAATATGCTTCACTTTTCTATACAACAACAGAAAAATATGATATTCCTCTTACAGGTGAGGTTATAAAATTAATACGAGATTCACATTTTGAGGATAACTATAATATTTTCTATGAATATAAATCAAATCATATACATGAAGAATATAATGATGAGAATGTGTTAATTTATGTGGGTGATGATATTTCTAGCTCTGATTTTATGAGTCTATATTATCAAATGACATTTGATGATGAATTTAGTTTAAAGCCTACAGAAAAATTATTAGAATTTGTAAGAAATGCAGATTTTACAGATTCAACAATAAAATGTCGAATTTGTGAGATTGCGGATGTTAGCTTTGAAAGTAATTATGAAACGAGAGCATATTTTAACGGTAAAGAATCAATCCAAATAGATATCTATGCAAATTCAGGATCTAATGCGACTTCTATAGCTAATAATGCAAAAAAAATAATTGAAGAATTTAATAATAGTAATACCGAATATTCTGCAGTAATGCTTAATAATCAAGCAGATTTTATTAATGATTCACTTTCAAATGCACTTGTGTCATTACTTATTGGAATGGTTTTAGCTGTATTGGTTATTTATTTATTCTTAAGAAAGGTAAAATCATCATTTATTATTGCAATTTCAATGCCTATATCCATATTGCTTACATTAATATGCTTATATTTAATGGGTATAACATTAAATATGGTTTCAGTTGGTGGATTAGCCGTTGGAATAGGAATGCTTGTTGATAATTCAATTGTTGTTTTAGAAAGCATTACAAGTGAACGCGCAAAGGGAAAAGATGTATTTACTGCTTCAATTGATGGTGTAAAGCTAGTATTAGGCTCACTTATAGGTTCAACATTAACATCAATTTGCGTATTTTTTCCTATTTTATGTATCCAAGGATTAACAAAAGAAATATTTGCTGATTTATCTTGGGCAGTAATTTTTTCTCTTTCATTTAGTTTGCTTGTAGCAATACTTATTATTCCAACATTATTTTGTCTATTATACAAAAAAGAAGATATTAATAAAGAAAATAAAAAAGAAGGAAAATATTTAATTAAGCTAAAGAATTTCTATGGTAATCTTTTAGTTAAGGCTTTAAAGAAAAAATGGTTGATTGCTTTAAGTGCTATAATAATTTTTTTAGCTTCAATAGGATTAGTATTTACATGTCCAATTGAGTTTTTGCCTTCGATTGATCAACGTAAAATTGAAGTAACAGTTAATTTTTCTAATTCGGATGAAGAAGAATATTGCCAAAATAAGACATTAGAGGCATATAATTTGATATACGAAAACATAAATGATATAAAATATGCTGCATTAGATGTAGGTATATCTGGATTAATTAAGACAGAGCAAACCGGGAAAATATTTTTGGAATTCAATGAAAATGCTAAAGCTACTAAATATATTGTTGAAGATATAAGAGAATTATTAATGTCTAATAATTATAATGCGAAATATCAGGTTCAAGAAATAGATGGCGTTGTTGCCTCATTAGTTGGTGGAATGAATGGTGTTAGTGTTAAAATATTAGGAAATGATGTTGATGTTTTAAAGGAAATAGCTGATAAGATTGAATCTGATGTTAAACAAAAAGATGGCATAAAAAATGTTAGTGATAATATGCTTGAATCATCTATGTCATATAAACTAGAATTTAACAAAGAAAAAATTGCAGAATATAAGCTTGATTATGAAGCTATTGTCAAAACATTAAGAATAGGACTTTCTGGATATGAGGTATCTTCTATTTCTGATGATATAAAGGAGCTTGATGTTGTAGTTAAATTTTCTGATAATTCAATAAATGAATATTATGAAGGAATTGATAAATTCATTGTAGGCTTTGATGATGATTCTAATGTTATTTATTTAGACGATATATGTAATATTAATACTGAATACGGAAGAAGCGTTATAAGAAAAAGTGATGGTTTGAATGAACTAACAATTTCTATAGAAAGCTATGGTATTGACACAAATACTGCTAGTAAATATCTAAAAGAATCAACAAAAAAGGTATTAAAGGATTATCCAACATACACATATTCTATTGGTGGAGTATCATCATATTTATCTGATGCGTTTGAAGGTTTAGCTATCGCGCTAATAATTTCATTTTTCTTATTGTTTGGTATAATGGCATGCTTGTTTGAATCATTAAGAAAGCCTTGCATTATTATTTTTTCATTTCCGTTTGCGTTTACAGGTGGATTTTTAGCACTTGCTATAACAAGAGTTTCCTTAAATGTTGTATCATTTATTGGATTAATTATGCTTATGGGTGTTATCATTAATGACGCAATAGTATTAAATGAAAGAATAGATCAGGTGAGGGAAAATAATAGTAATGATAGGGATGCTGTAATAAATGGATGTAAGGAAAGAGTAAGAGCTGTATTAATGACAACATTAACAACAGTATTAGCATTAATTCCTATGGCCTTAGGTATTGGTAAGGGTGGAGAGCTTATGCAGCCTTTAGGAATTGTTGCCATAGGCGGAATGACTATAGGAACTGTTGTAACATTATTTTTAATTCCTAGTGTTTATTGCATATTTTATAAAATAGACTTCAAAGAAGAAGAAGAAAAACAAAATGATCCAAATAATTCGCACGAATAAAGGTGCGAATTATTTTTTTAAAAAATTTTAGCACTCTTGTTGACAAAGTGCTAAAATAGTTATATAATCACAATTGTATTGGCAATTAGGTCTATAGAGTGCCAAAAAGGAGGATTTAAAATGATAAGACCATTAAATGAAAACGTAGTTCTAAAAAAGGACAAAGTGTTAAAGCAAACAGCTAGTGGTATCGTATTAAGTCAAAAAGAAGAAGAAACTGAATACGCCACAGTAATTGCGGTGGGAGAGGGATTCAGAAATGATAAGGGAGAAATCATTCCTGTTGAAGTTAAGGTTGGAGATAAGGTAATATATAAAAGCTATAGTCCAACTAAAATTAAGCTTGATGAAGAAGAATATCTTATTGTTTCAGCAAAAGATATTTTAGCAGTATTAGAGTAGAAAAGAGGTAATGATTTATGGCAAAGATAATAAAATTTTCAAGTGAAGCAAAAAAATCTATGCTTAATGGTATAGATGAGCTTGCAAATACAGTTAAGGTAACTTTAGGTCCTAAAGGACGTAATGTTGTATTAGATAAGGGATATGGATCACCACTTATTACAAATGATGGTGTTTCAATTGCTAAGGAAATAGAATTTGATGATCCATTTATGAATATGGGTGCTAAGCTAATTTATGAGGTTGCAAATAATACAAATGATGTTGCAGGTGATGGTACAACAACTGCTACATTACTTGCACAAGCAATGATTCATAATGGTTTAAATGAAGTTGAAAAGGGTGCTAATCCAGTGTTAATGAGAGAAGGAATTGATGAAGCATCTAAATTAGTTTCTAAGAAATTACTAGAATATTCTCATAAGGTAGAATCTACAACTGAAATTGCAAATGTTGCGACAATTTCATCAGGCTCAAAGGAAATTGGTGATTTAATTGCAAAAGCAATGGATACTGTTGGAAAAGATGGTGTAATTAATGTTGATGAATCAAAGGGATTTGAAACATCATTAGAGGTTACTAAGGGATTAAAATATGATAAAGGATATTTATCTCCATATATGGTTGGAGAAATTGATAAATCAAGCGTAGTTATGGAAAATACATTAGTATTAGTAACAAATCAAAAGATTTCTTCAATTCAGGATATCTTACCTGTTCTTGAGGAGGTTGTAAAATCTAGAAAGCCTTTATTCATTATTTGTGAGGATATGGATCAAGAAGCAGTTAATGCGATTGTATTAAATAAGCTTCGTGGTACATTTAATGTAGTTGTTACAAAAGCCCCTGGCTTTGGTGACAATCAAAATGAGTCACTTTCTGATATTTCTATATTAGTTGGTGCTAAATTTATTGATAAAGGCTTAAATATGGAGCTTAAGGATATAACAATAGATGATTTAGGAGAAGCAAAAAAGATTATTGTTGAAAAAGATTCAACAACAATCATTGATGGCTTAGGCTCAAAGGATGAATTGAATAAGCGTATTAACGATCTTACATTAATGATGAAGGAAGAAACATCAAAATATAAAAAAGAAGAGATTGCTAAGCGTTTAGCAAAATTATCAAATGGTGTAGCTTTAATTAAGGTTGGTGCTACAACTGAATCAGAATTAAAAGAAAAGAAGCTACGTATAGAAGATGCCCTAAATGCTACAAAAGCTGCAGTATTAGAAGGAATTGTATGTGGAGGAGGAGCAGCATTAGTTCAAATATATAAGGAAATAAAGCCTGTTTTAAAAAGTGATATAACAGATGTTCAACGTGGAATGAATGTTGTACTAGATTCACTTACAGCACCTTTATCTCAAATTGCAGAAAACTCTGGATTTAGCGGAAAAAATATTGTTGAAGAACAGCTATCAAAAGAAAATGGTATTGGTTTTGACGCAAAAACTGGGGCATGGACAGATATGTTTAAATCTGGCATCGTAGATCCAACTATGGTTACAAGAAGTGCAATTTTAAATGCTTCATCTATTGCTGGATTGTTCTTAACAACTGAAGCAGCAGTTGGTATTAAAAAAGAGAATACAGCTGGAAATAATCAACCATCTGAATACTAATAAATTGTATTTAAAAAAACTCAAGCATTCATAATAAAATGCTTGAGTTTTATTTTGTTAGTCGTTAGACTCACAAAAAAACCACACGCTAGGCGTGTGCGAATAGAAATAGCTTCTTGCGTTGTTAAAAATAAAAACCCCCATGATATAATGTTAATTGGTATGGCAACCGTAAACAAAATATCAGGAG
>JALEQD010000073.1 GCA_022768655.1 Anaeroplasma sp. | reverse complement strand
TGGTACAATTTTAGCAACTATTTCAGATCAGGATAAAGAGGCTGCCTTACCATTAATAAAGAGATTTTATAATCTAGGCTTTAATATTGAAGCAACTAGTGGTACAGCTAAATTCTTAAAGTCTCATGGAATTAAGACAAGGATAAAGAAAAAACTATCACAGGGCTCAGAAGAAATCTTAGATTCAATTAGAAAAGGCTATGTAACATATGTTATAAACACATCCAGTGAAGGCTTAGATTCAAATCACGATGGAAAAATTATACGTCGCCAAGCAATAGATAATAATGTTGCAGTATTTACATGTCTTGATACAGTAAAGGTATTACTTGATGTATTAGAAGAAATAACAATGGGTATTTCAGTTATTGACAAGGAGTAAGCTATGAAAAATGTTATTTTAGCTATCGAAAGAAATGTTAAGGTTGGAAAAGATGTATTTTTAATGAGACTTAGTGGTGATTGCTCAGATATAAAAAATTCTGGTGAATTCATAAATATTTCATTGCCTGGATATTATTTGCGTAGACCAATTTCAGTTTGTGATTTTTCAAATAATCATGTAGATATTTTATATAAGGTTTTAGGTCATGGCACAAAGGATATGTCTTCTTATCAAGTAGGTCAAAAGCTTGATGTTTTAGTTGGACTTGGAAATGGTTTTAAATTAAAAAAGGATATAAAGCCATTATTAGTAGCTGGAGGAATTGGTATAGCTCCACTTATATCTCTTGCTAAAAAGTATAATGAAATGGGAATAAAACCAGTATTAGTATATGGTGCACAATCTAAAGCTGATTTGGTTTTAATTGATGAATTAGAAAAAATAACTGATCTAAGATTATGTACTGATGATGGTTCAATTGGATATAAAGGCAATACAGTTTCTTATTTACGTGAAAGTAATATTGAATTCGATTACTATTATTCATGTGGTCCACAAATAATGCTAAAATATTTAGCCTTAGCTTATCCTAATGGATGTGTTTCATTAGAAGCTAGAATGGGATGTGGCTTTGGTGCATGTATGGGTTGTTCAATTAATACAAAAAATGGCCCTAAGCGTGTATGTAAGGAAGGTCCTGTTTTTGAGGCAAGTGAGGTGGAATTGTAATGAATACAAAGATTAAATTTTTAGGAAAAGAATTCATTAATCCAATCGTACCTGCATCTGGAACATTTGGTTTTGGCTATGAATTTGCAGATTTATATGATATAAATATATTAGGAAGTATTTCTACAAAGGGAACTACCATATTACCACGATATGGTAATCCACTTCCTAGAATTGCAGAATGTAGCGCAGGATTAATAAACGCAATTGGTTTGCAAAATCCTGGTGTAGATAAGGTTATAAGCGAGGAATTAGTAAAGCTTGATAAGGTTTATAAGGATCAGGTTATCGCAAATGTTGGAGGTCATAGTGTTTCAGATTATGTCGAGGCAGTAAAAAAACTATGTACATCTAATAAGGTATTTGCCATTGAATTAAATATTTCATGTCCTAATGTTAGTGGTGGTGGAATGGCTTTTGGTGTTGATAAGGATATCGCTTATAATTTAGTTAAAGAGGTTAAAGCTATTTGTACAAAGCCATTGATTGTTAAATTATCACCTAATGTAACTGATATTGTTGAAATGGCAAAAGCTGTTGAAAAAGCAGGTGCTGATGCGATAAGCTTAATTAATACAATGGTTGGTATGAGAATAGATCTAAAGCGAGCTACACCAATTATATCTATAAAAAAGGGCGGATATAGCGGTCCTGGTATTTTTCCTGTTGCGCTTA
This sequence comes from Anaeroplasma sp., assembly GCA_022768655.1. Taxonomy (GTDB): domain Bacteria; phylum Bacillota_I; class Bacilli_A; order Acholeplasmatales; family Anaeroplasmataceae; genus Anaeroplasma. Next base: position 4,792 of record JALEQD010000073.1, on the reverse strand, counting down.
GAATGGTTTATGATGTATATCACGCTGTTTCTATACCTATTATTGGTATGGGTGGTGTTACAAATGCATATGAGGTGTTAGAAATGATGTATGCAGGTGCATCACTTGTTATGATTGGGGCTCAAAACCTTGTAGATCCTTATGCTTGTAAAAAGATCATTGAGGATTTACCAAGAGTTATGGCAGAATATAAAATAGAAAATTTAGAAGATATTATAGGAAGGGCTAAGTAAGATGAGAGACGTAATTATTGCATGTGATTTTAAAAACAAAGAAGATTTATTTAACTTTTTAAAACCATTTAAAGGAATGAATCCATATCTAAAAATTGGTATGGAAATATTTTATAAAGAAGGCCCAGAGCTTGTAAGAGAATTAAAAAAGGAAGGCTTTAAAATATTTTTAGATTTAAAGCTTCATGATATTCCAAATACAGTTGAAAAGGCTATGAGAAATATTGGTGAGCTTGGAGTTGAAATCACTAATGTTCATGCTGAAGGTGGAATAAAAATGATGGAAGCAGCAAGACGTGGATTAGATAGTACAGAATTAGGAAAAAATACTAAGCTAATTGCAGTTACTATTTTAACAAGTATTTCTCAAGAGGTTCTTGAAAATGAATTATTAATAAAAGAACCACTTAATGAGGTGGTAAGAAAATATGCTAATAATGCTAAGGAAGCTGGATTACAGGGTGTTGTATGCTCTGCACTTGAAGCACCAATTATTAAGGAAATGGGACTAATTTCAGTTACCCCTGGTATCAGATTTCAAGATGATTCAGTAAATGATCAAAAGCGTGTTGCAACACCAGCTTTTGCAAAGGAATTAGGTTCAACATATATCGTAGTAGGTAGATCTATTACTCAAGCAGAGGATCCTGTTAAAGCATATAATCGTTGTGTAAAGGAGTTTTGTTAAAATGAATGAAAAGGAATTAGCAATTGAGGTTGCAAAAAATTTATTAAAAATTAAAGCAGTATTTTTAAAGCCAAATGACCCATTTACTTGGGCTTCAGGTATTAAATCACCAATCTATTGTGATAATAGATTAACATTATCATATCCAGAAGTAAGAAAGGTTGTTGAAGAAGGACTTGCTCAAACTATAAAAGCATATTATCCTACATGCAAAGTTGTAATGGGTACATCAACTGCAGGTATTGCACATGCTGCTTATGTTTCTGATATTTTAGGTCTTCCTATGGGTTATGTTCGTGGCGGAGCAAAGGATCATGGACGTGGAAACCAAATTGAAGGAGTAGTACCAGTTGGCGAGGATGTTGTTGTAGTTGAGGATTTAATTTCGACTGCTGGTTCATCAATTGAGGTAGTTGATGTTTTAAGAGAGGCTGGCTGTAATGTATTAGGAATTGTATCTATATTCACATATGGACTACAAAAGGGTTTAGATAGATTAGCACAAGCTAATTGTGAAAACCATTCCTTATCTAATTTTGAAACATTGGTTCAGGTTGCGGCAGAAGAAAACTATATTTCAAAAGAGGATATTGCAAAAGTATTAAAATTCCAAAAGAATCCAAATGATCCTTCTTGGATGGAATAATATATTATAATAACACAAAGCTATATTTTACTTTTAAATGAAGTAGTATAGCTTTTTTTCTTAAAAATTATCTAATTTTAATATTTTTAAAAAAATTTCATTTTTTATGATATATAATTATTAAAATTTTATGAAAAGTAGTATAATTAAAATAATATATTATTTGGGAAATATTTTTTTCAAAATGATAATAATTTATATTATGTTAAAAAAGTATGTGAGGAGATTTAATATGGGAAAAGTTAAAAAATATTTGTGCACATTTTTATCATTGTTGTTAATATTTGTATTTGCATCTTTTGCAGCATCTTGCGATACAAATTCACCAGGTGAAAATCCAGCAATAGTTGAATTAGAAAATGTTGTATTTGAGGATGTTACTATTCCTTATGATGGATTTGAGCATTCTTTATCTGTAGCTAATTTACCAGAAGGAGCTACTGTTGTTTATGATAATAATGGAAAAATTGATTCTGGCGAATATACCATTACAGCAAATATTACATATAATGGTTTAAATAAAAAATTAACTGCTAAATTAAATATAACAAAGCTTGATTCAATTCTAACTGCAGATGAAGAGCAGTTTTTTTACAATCAAGGTATAGATAGAAAAATATCATATCAATTTAATAATAAGGAACAAGAATTATCTATAGAAATATATTCTATGGATGATGAAAAGCTAGATGATAAGGCTTTATATACTCCTGGAAAATATAAGGTATCCTTAACAGGTTCTGAATCTCGTAATTACAAGGCTAGTAATAAAGTTTGGATTACTGTTGATATTATTGAAAGTAAATATAATGTTAAATTTGAAAGTGAAAATGTGATTGCTGATGGAAGTGAGCATGTCATTACAGCAACAGCTGATTTGCCAGAAGGATATACTCTTGCCTATGAAAATAATAAGGGTACTACTAAGGGGGACTATTATGCTAAAGCATATGTTTTAGATCCAAATGGTAATGTTGTTGAAACACAGTATGCGATATTATCAATTGATAATCCAGAAAATCCTGAATTTAATGAATATTTAAAAGAAGTATTATTTTCTTTATTTGATCAAGATCAATCAGGATTAAATGTTTTCTTTGATGATTTTGAGGCTTATGGCTTTGAAAGATTTCCTGCCATTTGGTACACATATGAAAAGGAAGAAGCTGAATCAAAAGAGGAAATTGATGCTGATTTTGAACATGATTTTAATGAACTAGAATCATTTGATAAGGCTACTTTAAGTAATAAGCAGCAAGTAGCATATGATAGTATTTATGAATTATTATTTAATGCTAAAAAAACAGCATACAATCCTGATACAATTTATATGAATATGAATTATATTGATCAATTTGGTGGATATGTTGCTGATTTGGTTAGTACCTTAGAAAATTATATTATTAGAACTAAAGAAGATATAGATGATATAATTTCATTTATAAATTCTTCAGAAGAAGCATTTAATTCATATTATGAATATGCAAACGATAAGGCTTTAGCTGGCTATCCTCTTTCTGATTATACATTAGATAAAATGATTGAATATTTAAATACAATTTCAGAACAAAAAACAAATAGAGGATATTATTTATATGATTTTTTAGCTAACAAGGTAAATAATTTTAAAGATATAAATGATGAAGAAAAATCAGCATATATTGAAAGAATAAATACTGCATTAGATGAAAAATTTATGCCTGCAATAGAGCAATTAGCTACTAATTTAGCATCATGTAAGGGTAAGCTTGAAGAAGGAAAAGAAGGATATTTATCTAAATATGAGGGTGGTTCTGATATATATAAAGCAAAGCTTGAAAGTGTATTAGGCTTTCATGAATTATCTGGCGAAAAATACATTGATGAATTAAAGAAGTTTTTGTCAAAATATAATATATTATCTAAAAATGCTGTAAATACATTAGTAAGTAAACATAAAATAACTACATATATGGATATTACCGAATATTTTAATTCAAATCCTGTATTTGATGGTACACCACTTGAAATGCTTGAATTCCTAAAGGAATTTGCATCTACAATAGTAAAAGATCTACCTATATCTCCAGAAATTAATATTAAGGAAATGGATTTAATTGAAGCAAAAAATACTAATACTGTAGCATATTATAGAAAATCTGCATTAGGACTTCAAAAGATTGAAAGTATTACCCTAAATCCTATTTTATTAGATGATGATAAGCTTGAAACACTTTCAACATTAGCTCATGAAGGATATCCAGGTCATTTATATTCATATGTATTAAGTAAACAATTAGGATTAACTGATTATAGTATAATTTTTACTAAAACAGGATATGGAGAAGGCTGGGCTACATATGTACAAATAAAGCTTTTTGAATATTTAATAAATAATTCTACTGATGAAAAGCAAAAGGATTTCTTAACATACATGTATTATAATTCTTATGTTGAATTTATTATTTATTCTATGATAGATTACTATATTTTTATTGAAGGATATACTGTTGATGATGTAAAAAAGTTACTAAATAAATATGGCTATAATAAAGATGCAGCAGAAGAGATTTATAATATGATAATTGAAATACCTTCTCAATATTCTTCATATGGATATGGTAAAGTAGTATTTGTAAAAATACATGATGATGCAAAAAAAGCCCTATCATATTATTATGATGAAATTGATTATAATATGGCAATACAATCAAATGGTTGGACAGGCTTGGAATCTTTAATTTCATTATCAGATGACTATATTGCAAAGCAACAATTTTTACACGGAATAATAAAATAATTATTAAATGCAATCATAATGTGATTGCATTTTTTAAACTCGACATAATAAAAAAATAATAGTAAAATATATAATAAGATGTATGGAGATTATTATGAGCGGTAACATTGAATATTTATTAGAAAGAATTAATAAAATTTATAGTGAAAATATTGTTGATGAAATTATTAATGGATGTAAGGTTAAAAGAAAAACTACATTAAGAGTTAATACAGCAATTAGTACAAATGCTGAAATTGAAGAAGAATTATCTAAAATTAATTGTAACTATTCAAAGGTTTCATGGTATAAGGATGCATATATTTTGAATAATTTGTATGAAAATGATATAATTAACCTAGATATATACAAAGAAGGAAAAATTTATCTTCAAAGCTTATCTTCGATGATTCCACCATTAGTATTACATCCAGAGGAAAATTCTTCAATATTAGATATGGCTGCTG
>JALEQD010000214.1 GCA_022768655.1 Anaeroplasma sp. | reverse complement strand
AGCGGAATGAGCCTGCCTTGCAGCAGGACCAGGGGCTTTGACGGTTTGACAGCCCCACCGCTGAGGGCCAGGGCCAGCAGCAGGGCGAGCCCCTGGGCGGCGGTGAGGACGACAAAGGACACCATCATGGCAAAGCCGCCTCCCGCGGACAGCCGTCCGTACCCGGGGTAGAGCAGGTTGGTCAGCCGGACCGGAAAGTCCGTGATGGCCAGCAGCAGATAAAGCAGAACTGTGCAGGGGAGGGAGAGCAGCCATTTCCGGAGACAGGCCTTCATGCTGCCGCTGAGAAGCAGGCAGAAGCACGCGGCGGCACTGAGGGCGGAGAGTAGAAGGATGGAGCTGCTGCCGCTGAGGGGACAAAACGCGTCAAACAGGTCCGCCAGGGCCAGAACGGGGAGGTACAGCACGGAAAGGCAGGCCGCGTCCCGCAGCGGGGCGCATTTTTTGCGGACCATGCCGCTCACCCCCGGTCGATGTGGGCCTGGATGCGCTGGGTAATCATCTCCAGCGCCACCGGGTTCCGTCCGCCCTCCAGCACCACGATGTCGGCGTATTTCCGGGAGGGCTCCACGAACTGCTCGTGCATGGGCTTGGTGGTGGTCAGGTACTGCTTCACCACCGACTGCAGCGTCCGGCCCCGGTCCTCCACGTCCCGCAGGCAGCGGCGGAGGCTGCGCACGTCGGCGTCGGCCTCCACGAAGATCTTGATGTCGAACATCTCCCGCAGCGCCGGGTCCTGGAAAATCAGGATGCCCTCCACGATGACCACCTTGGCAGGGGCAATCTCCACGGTCTGGTCGGTGCGGTTGTAGTCGGTGAAGGAGTAGACGGGGCACCGGATGCTGCGGCCCGCCTTCAGCTCCCGCAGGTGATGGAGCAGCAGCTCCGTGTCGAAGGCGTCGGGGTGGTCGTAGTTCTGCCGCACCCGCTCCTCGTAGGTCAGGCCCTCCTGGAGCTTGTAGTAGCTGTCGTGGCTGATGACGGTGACGCTGTCGCCGAAGTGCTCCTTCAAATGCCGGGTCAGGGTGGTCTTTCCGGAGCCGGTGCCGCCGGCGACGCCGATGAAAATGGTGTTCATGGGCAGCCTCCCTTGATGGTTTTGTGTCCCGCGCTTCCATAGGGCCCCGGATCGGGCCATGCGGATCATGGTTCTTATTATAAGCCGCCCGGGCAGGGGAAGGCAAGGCGGCCGGGCGGATTTTCGGGAAAATTGCCGTTTTCTGCTATTGACGGCGGCAGGGAAGTCCGGTATTATGTAAAGTGTCAAAGCATGTTTTCGCAAGGCGCGGTCCGCTTTGCTGACGTCTTACAGAACTGAAAGGAGAACCGGTATGGC
>JALEQD010000058.1 GCA_022768655.1 Anaeroplasma sp. | reverse complement strand
AATCATAATTATTAATTAAATGCATATAATATGTATAGGTAGTAAAAGACAAGTATGTTTTATTTAGTTTATATTTTTAAGACATACATTAAATAGACCAATACTATCTATCATATTTATCAAAAAATAAATTAAATTATTTATTATAAATGATAGATAAATTTAATTTAAGGAAAGGGTGCATAGTCAAGAATGGTCTACTTGGCAATAGGCTATGAAAAAGATTAATCTAGTAATTGCATTTATAGTTATTTCAGCGTTAGGAATTTTATTTTATTTTATGTATGATTGGATAGGATTACCATTTCTAAAAGCATTGTTTCCATCAAATGAAAGCATATTTGAACATTTAAAACTTATAATTTTTCCTTCATTAATATATATGGGAATAGAAAAAATAATATTTAAGGATGAGTCTATTTTTTCTTCATATGTAAGCGGGATAATTGTATCAGCTATTACGATGATCGCATCATATTATACCTATTCAGGAATAGTTGGAGCTGATATTCCAGTTGTAAATATTATTATTTTCTTTGTCTGTGTTTCTATTGTTTTATTTTATAGATATAAAAAAATATCAATTTTTGATAATATGAACAGTGTAATTGCGTTTGTTATTTTATTATGCATAATTGAAATATTTAGCTTTTATCCACCTGATATCAATTTATTTAAAGAAACATTTTTAGATTGGGATATTAATATAATTTCAACATTAAAATTGAATTAATGTGCATTAGTTTTTGATAAGGCATTAGCTTTGAAAGGATAATTTTCAAAGCTTTTTCATATTTAATATTTATATTAATAAAATATGACATAATAAATTTAAAAGAACTCTATTTTTTATTATTTTAAAAAAAAATTTTTCACTTTTATGAAAATAAGTGGTATAAATTAAATAAGGAGTGTGATTAACATGTTATTTATTTGTTATCCAAAATGTTCTACTTGTATAAAAGCTAGAAAATGGCTTGATGATAATGGTGTTAAATATACAGAACGCCATATCGTTAATAATAATCCAAGCTACGATGAATTAAAAAAATGGAAGGAATTAAGTGGAATTGATTTAAAGAGATTTTTCAATACTAGTGGTATTTTATATAGAGAAATGGATTTGAAAAATAAGCTAATTTCTATGAGTGAAGAAGAACAGCTTAGGTTACTTTCAACAAATGGAATGCTTGTCAAACGTCCACTTATAATTAATGATGATTTTGTTTTAATAGGCTTTAAGGAAAAAGAATGGAAAGAAAAATTAATATAAATATAGTTTAGTATTTGATAATAATTTTTTAAAATTTCTTATGTTTGAATAAATATGAATATTTGGACTGTCATTGATATTGAAAAACAAATATATAAGCAAAAAGAAATGTAAAACCTTTTGAAATTGAAGTTAAAATAATTAAAATTTATAAAACGATTGATTGATTAAAATGAAAGATAATGATGATTTGAATTATTTACAGGATAGTTTATTTAGAATGTATTTATTAATGGAATATAACCTCATGAACTAAATAATTCATTAATCATATTTGCTTAGGCTAAAAACCTAAGCAATTTTTCTTTTATTATATAAATAAAAGTCAAAATCTGGTATATTGTAGCTAATAAGTTTTAAAAAATGAAGGATATATATTTGAATATGATGATGAGGTGGAATTTATAGTAGGTTCTACAAATATAACTAGATTTGCACTTTTAAAAAATATTGAATGGAATGTATCATTATGTTCTAAAAATGAAAATGAGAAAATATAAAATAAGAAATAAAATAAATATTCCTATGATAAATAAAGGACTATCAAATCCTAAAAAATATGTATCTGTGTAACTAGTTATACTAGTAGCAGTATTGGGCTGGGACAGCCCTGATGGTAGTGGTCAATAGACCATGACATCGATGCTTGATTAATTATTTGCCGAGTAGTTCACTAGACTATATAGCCTCTGATTGAAATTCAATAGTAGCTAGACCTCCAATTTAGATAAGGCTGAAAAAATAATTAAAAAATATAATTTAAATATTGATAGATTTAATTAATAAGCAATTTCTTATTAATTTTTTGAAAAAATAGTTAGTTAACTAACTAAATATATGATGCAATATGTATTGTGCTATGGAGGTGTAATATGGAAGATAAGCCAATTGGATATAGACTTAAGGAGGCCTCAAGGCTTTTTAATGAGACTGTTAAAAGACTGATTAGGAAAAATGGTATTAGCTCGACATATTTTTATATTTTGAACTATATCATTAAGCACCTTAATGATATGATTACTCAAAAGGATATATGTATTTATTTAAATATGAAGCCATCTACTATTTCAGTTGCTTTACAAAAAATGGAGCTCGATGAGCTTTAAGAAAAAGAGATGAAGCTGATACAAGAAAAATGCAAGTATTATTAACTAGCAAAGGTAAGGCTGAGGCTTTAGAATATCGTAAAATATATAAGCAGGCAGATCAAATATTGTTAGGGGCAATAAGTGATTCTGAGCTTAAGCTTTTATATGAGTTATTAGATAAATTATCACTTGCGATGGAAGATGTTTTATAATGCTAAAAATATTAAAGTATTTAAAGAAATATTGGTATTATGCTATTTTAGCCCCATTATTTATGATAGTTGAGGTTGGAATGGACATGCTACTGACAATGTATATGTCTAAAATGATTAATTATGGTGTACAAACTGGTAATATGGACCGTATTATTCTCTAAGGCTTAATTATGCTTGTATTCCTTGCCTTAGGAGTAATTAGTGGTATTTTAGCTGTTGTTTTTACTAATTTGACAGCGTTTGATTTTTCAAATGATTTGCGAAAGGATACATTTAAAAAAATCATGAGCTTTTCTGAAAGCCAAACTGATTTTTTTAAGACTGGCTCTTTAATTACTAGAGTAACTAATGATATTACTCAAATTTAAAATTTAATATCTATGGTTCTAAGAGGCTTAGTTAGATCCTTAAGCTTCTTTGTTTTAGGTATTATATTTACACTAAATGTCTCACTACAGTTTAGCTTTGTTTTACTTGCTATTTTATCAATAGAAATAATTATTATATTTATATTTATTAAGCTAGTATTCCCCGTATTTAAGGCAATTCAGGAAAAGCTAGACCATGTAAATACTATCGTATTAGAAAATGTTAACGGTGCTAGAGTAGTTAAGGCATTTTCTAAGGAGGAGTATGAAAATAAAAGATTTAGAGTAACTAATGATGATTATACTAATACTAATTTATATGTAAGTAATATATCATCATTAATTAATCCCTTATTAACTCTAATAGTAAATGTAGGTCAAATTATTATTTATTATTTAGGTGGTAAGAAGATAATTGATTTTTATTTAAACTTTACTGGAACTGAGACACCTGATTTATTAATTGATGATATTACTGCCGCAATTTCCTATATTTCTATGATTTGTATGGCAATTATTATGCTTGGTATGCTATTTACTAATCTTGCAAAGGCATTTGCCTCAATGGATCGTGTCAATGAGGTTTTAGATACAGAGCCTAATCAAAGCTTTGGTACCTTAGGTAAGAATGATACTACAGTTCATGGTAAAATTGAATTTAAAAATGTTTCATTTAAATATCCTGAGGGTAAAAGAGATGCACTTAGTAATATTAGCTTTGAGACAAAGCCAGGTGAGTCTATTGCCATAGTAGGCGCTACTGGTAGTGGTAAAACAACAATTGTTAATCTATTGCTTAGATTCTATGACGCTACTACAGGTATGATAACTATTGATGGACATGATATCCTAAAGGCTTCTAAAAGAGATTTAAGAGATTATATATCAATTGTTCTTCAGGACCCAGTTTTATTTGGTGATACAATTGAAAATAATATTAAATATGGTAAGAGTGATGCTACAGACGAGGAAGTAGATAAAGCACTAGAATTTGCTAATTGTAATCACTTTGTTAATCAGCTGGAAAATGGTAAGAAAACAATGCTATCTGAGGGTGCATGTAATATTAGCCAGGGTCAAAGACAGCTATTAACAATTGCTAGAGCAGTTATTAAGAATCCTAAAATATTAATTTTAGATGAGGCTACCTCATCAGTTGATACTAGAACT
>JALEQD010000051.1 GCA_022768655.1 Anaeroplasma sp. | reverse complement strand
TCAGTCCAGTTTTCATATAGTTCAACATTTAGACACTTCGCTAAAATTGAACCTGTAATATCAGATCCACCACGAGATAAAAGCTTAACAGAACCATTAGGATAAGAACCATAAAAGCCTGGTACAACTATTGTTCCGTATTCTGAAAATGCAAGCTTAACCTTTTTTTCTGTTTGCTCCTCATCCATTTTTCCATCATAGTTGTAGCATAATAAATCCTTTGCATCTACAAATTGATAGCCTAAGTAGCTACTCATAAGCTTTGCTGTTAAATATTCACCACGAGATACTAAATAATCCTGTGAAATATTTTTGTTTAATTCGCTATGAAGCTTATCTAAATCAATACGAATATCATAATTAATACCTAATTCCTCTTGAACTCCTACAAAACGATCATATAGCATAGTCCAAATATCCTCATAAGGAACTGAATATTTTAAATGTGCATGCAAAATATACAATAAATCAGTAATTTTTGTATCTGAAGATTGTCTTTTTCCTAATGCAGAAACAACAACTATTTTTCTTTTAGGATCAGACATAACAATATTTTTAACTTTTTCAAACTGAGTAGCACATGATAATGAGCTACCACCAAACTTTGTAACAACTAACATATATTCTCCTTCTATTCAAGACCAATAAGCTTCATAGCAATTTGTACAGCATTTGTTGCGGCACCTTTTCTAACCTGATCACCACAGCACCATAAGGTAATACCATTTTCATTAATTAAATCCTTGCGAATTCTACCAACAAATACCAAATCCTGATCAGATGTAACAATTGGCATTGGATATTCTAATTGACTAGGATTATCATAAAGCCTACAGCCCTTTTCTAATGAAATTGCTTTTTTAACATCTTCAATTTCAAGCTTATTTTCAGTAACAACTGTTACAGAAATTGAATGAGAACGAGCAACAGGTACACGAACACATGTACAAGTAACAAGTAAATCCTTCAAATGCATAATTTTTCTTCCTTCATTTTGCATTTTCATTTCCTCAGTTGTATATCCATTATCTAAAAATGAACCAATATGTGGAATAACATTTTCTGCTATTTGATGCTGGAAAACCTTATTTGTAATAGCTGTACCATTAATTAAAGCTTCCTCTTGCATTCTTAATTCAACAGGTCCTTCTGCACCAGCTCCACTTGTTGCTTGATAAGTAGATGCAACCATAGCCTTTATTTTAGAAAGCTTATTAATAGCATTAACTGCCATTAGTGTGATAATTGTTGAACAATTAGGGTTAGCAATTATACCCTTATTCTTAAATACATCCTCACCATTGATTTCTGGAACTACTAGTGGAACCTCATCAATCATTCTAAATGCACTAGAATTATCAATAAATACAGCACCAGAAGAAACAATATCATCTGCAAATTCCTTTGCAACTGCATTTGATGCTGCACCTAAGACAAAATCTAAGCCCTTAAAAGCACCTTTTTCTGCAAGCTTAATTTCAATTTCAGTACCATTATATTCTATTTTTTTACCAACACTTCTTGGACTTGCAAGTAATCTTAATTCATTAATAGGAAATTTTCTTTCTATTAAAACCTTTAACATTTCACGTCCAACTGCTCCAGTTGCACCAAGTATTCCAACATTATATTTTTTCATTTTTTAATACTCCTTAAAACAATAATTGAAAATATTATATATGATAATTAATTAAATTTCAATATAAATTAAGCATTTTGTTTAAAATATATTTACAACTGTTCGTTGTAGAAAAACACCTTTTAATACTTGTATTAATATAAAATGCTTCTCAATATTAATTAATGCATAATTTAAAAATAATTCTGTTATAATGTCCTTAATGCATCGATTAATTCTGTTTTTGATGATGTTTTATCATCCTTTTGTTTTATAATTCTTGCAGGTACTCCACCTACAACAACACCAGCAGGAATATCATTAATTACAACAGCACCTGCAGCAACAACAGAACCCTTTCCTACTCTACAGCCCTCTATTACTACAGCATTTGCTCCAATTAAAACATCATCTTCTATAACAACAGGTGTAGCGCTAGCAGGCTCTACAACACCAGCTAATACAGTACCTGCACCAATATGACAATTCTTACCAACAATTGCTCTACCACCTAATATTGCACCCATATCAATCATAGTGCCTTCTCCAATTACAGCACCAATATTAATAACTGCGCCCATCATTATAACAGCATTATCACCAATTTCAACCATATCTCTAATGATAGCACCAGGTTCTATTCTAGCCTTTATATTATTAGTATTTAGTAATGGAATTGCTGAATTTCTTCTATCAGATTCAATTTCTATATCCAATATTTTATCCTTATTTGCTTCTATAATCGGTTCTATATTATCCTTTTCAGCATATATAATATATAAATCCTTTGTACCAAACCATTTTAAATTTTTAAAATCTATTTCTTCTTTTGATCTTATAAAAACCTTATATGGTGTTTGTTTTTTTGAAGTTTTAATCAATTCAATAATCTCTTTTGCATCCATTTTTTTACTCTCCAAACAATACGTCTTCCATATCATAATATCCGATTTGTTTATCAACAAGCCATTTTGCTGCCTTAATAGCTCCAACAGCAAAAATCTTTTTAGAATGCGCACTATGCTTTAACGTAATAATCTCATCTTCTCCACAATACATAATCTCATGCTCACCAACAATAGAACCTCCTCTAATTGCATGAACACCAACCTCCTGTGGCTTTCTAGGACAATAGCCTGATCTACCATAAATAGGTGTAAAATTTGTTGCATCTGTTACAGATTTTAAAAGCATTTTTGCAGTACCAGATGGTGCGTCAACCTTATTATGATGATGTGCCTCAGTTATTTCAATATCAAAATCATTTTTTAATATAGGAGTTATTTCTTTAACTAAACGATTTAATAATATTACACCTAAGCTAAAATTAGCACTTCTTAAAACTGGAGCATAATTAGCTAAATCCTCTATTTTTGCTAATTGCTCATCTGAATAGCCTGTCGTTGCAAAAACAACTGGCTTTTTAGTTTTTTTACAATAATTATAAATCATATCTAAATTTGCAGGATTTGAAAAATCAATTATAACATCAAAATCTTCTTTGACATCATCTAATGATTTATGCTCACATTCAATTGATACAGGTAATAAAAATTCATCTTCAAGCATGCTTGATATAATTTTACCCATTGCACCATATCCAACAACAACTGCCTTCATTAAAAAATCAACTCCTTATTCTTAGAAATGACATTTTTCAATATTTCCTTATTCTTTTCACTCATATAATCAAGCGGCATTCTATAGCCTCCGACATTAAAGCCTAAAATATTCATAGCCTCTTTAACTGGAATTGGGTTAACCTCAAGGAATAAATCATTTGCAACCTCAAGTAAAGCCTGTTGTATTTTATTTCCTTCAATATAATTTCCTTCTAAGCAAAAATTAACCATATTATGTGTTTGCTTAGGTGCAATATTTGCTAAAACTGAAATTACACCTGATGAGCCAATAGACATCATAGGAACAATAATATCATCATTACCAGAATACATTTGGAAATCTGGTGATAAATATTTTGCTATTTTTGAAGCATAGCTCATATTACCAGATGCTTCTTTGATTCCACATATATTTGGATGCTTAGATAATACCTCTACCGCATGCTCAGAAATACTCATACCTGTTCTACCTGGTACATTATACATAATTACAGGGCACTTAGCTTCATCTGCAACCATAGTAAAATGCTTTATTAATCCTGATTCATTTGTTTTATTATAATATGGTGTAATTACTAAAACATAATCAGCACCAAGCTCTGAATATTTTTTACTCATTCTAACTGCTTTTTCAGTTTCATTAGAACCAGAACCAACAATTAATGGAACTCTTTTATTTACAACACTAACACTAAATTTTACAATTTCTTCTTCCTCTTCAAATGACAACGTAGATGCTTCTCCTGTTGTTCCTAAAATAACAATACCATCGGTATTATTATCAATATGATAATTTAATAATTTTTCAAGCTCATTATAATTTACACTTCCATCTAGATTAAATGGTGTAACTAATGCAACAATACTTCCCTTTAACATAATTTATCCTCCTCAATTTCACATTCAAATACCTTTATTGCTGGTCCAGTCATAAAAACTTGGTTTTTCTTTATTTCAATTTCTAAGCTTCCAAGCTCAAGCTCTACTTCAACATTTTGATAGCAAAGACCTAATTTATTTGCGCAAACAACAGATGCGCAACAGCCAGTCCCACAAGCCAAGGTCCAATCATATACTCCTCTTTCAAAGGTTTTTACTTTAATTTTATGCTTATCAATAATTTTAACAAAATTCACATTTGTACATTCGTTAAAAAGCTTATGCTTACTAATATTTAAAGCATGCTTTAGTATTTCATCCTCAAATGAATCAACAAATATTACAGTATGTATAGTTCCCATAAAGAAAGAATAAACAGTAATATTTAAATCATCAACATTAATTACTCTTCCAAAGCAATCTAAGCCATCTGAAACCCTAATAACAGAATTATTAAAAATCGGACTACCCATATTAACCTTACACATAAAAGGTTCTTCTTGTGTCACTTCAATTGTAAGCTTACCTGCACCTGTTAAAACATCAAATTTAGATCTTTTAACTAAATTATGCTCCAAAGCATATTTAGAAAAGCATCTTATTCCATTTCCACACATTGGTGCTCTACTTCCATCTGAATTGTAAAATAGCATTTCTAATGGATTGGTTTTTACAACAATCATACCATCGCTGCCAATGCCTGTTTTACGATTACATAATTTTATTGCTAAATTAGAATAATCAATTCCTTTTTCATAGGAAAGTACACAAAAATCATTTCCACAGCCATGCATTTTTTCTATTAACATAATTATATCTCTCTTTCAATTAGCTCCTCATAGCTTTGACGCTTAACAACAAGCTTTGCTTCATCACCCTCAACAAAAACAACCGCTGGAGTCAATGCTTTATTATAATTACTACTCATAGAATATCCATATGCACCAGTTGTATATGTAATTAATAAATCGCCTGGCTTTGCTTCAGGAAGTGGAATATTTTCAATAATTAAATCACCACTTTCACAGCATTTACCAGCAACTGTTACAATATGTTTTTTTAGTTCATTTTCTTTACCAACAATATCAGCATCATATTTTGCTTGATATAATGCCGGTCTAATATTATCGGTCATACCACCATCAATAAAATAATACTCCTTATTAGGTGTTTTTTTAATATAACCAATTGTATATAAAGTATAACCTGCCTCAGCAACAATACTTCTTCCTGGTTCTATACATAATTTTTCTATTTTTACATTATTTTCCTTTAATGCTTTTTCACATGTATTAATTAATGTTTTACTAACAATATCAAAGGAAATTGGCTTATCCTCGTCTGTATAATGAACTCCAAAGCCTCCACCAATATTTAATACTAAAGGCTTGTCAAAATCCTTACAAATAACAATCAATTTTTCTAATGCATGAGTGAAGGCATCTAAATCAAAAATTTGAGAACCAATATGCGAATGGAAGCCCTTAAAGGTAATATTTTTACTATCCTTCAATATTTTCATCATTTCCTTATAATCATTAGAATTATAAATAACACCAAATTTTGAATCAACATGTGCAGTTACAATAAATTTATGTGTATGAGCCTCAACACCAACATTTAGGCGAATAATGATATTTGCTTTTTTATTTTTATTTTTACATAAATCCTCTAAAGCAATTAATTCCATTAAATTATCAACAACAATTGTGCCAACATTATGTTCAAGTGCAAATTCTAAATCAGATAATGATTTATTATTACCATGAAAATATACCTTTTCCATAGGAAAACCAACTGATAATGCAGTATAAAGCTCTCCTATTGATACAACATCAAGACTCATATTGCATGAATTTATTAGTCGTACCATTTCCTTAATGCAAAATGCTTTAGAAGCAAATAGAACCTCAGTATCAAATTCCTTTGATTTAAAATTATTTAAATATAGCATTATATTTCTTTTAAGATGTTCTTTATCGTAAATATATAAGGGTGTTCCAAATTGTTCTTTAAGCTTTACAACATCTACATTACAAATTTTCATGTTTAATAATTACCTCCAAAAAAATAAGAGCGTTTATGTAAACGCTCTAAAATATCTCTATTCCTTATTAATAAATTAGCGCCTCTACAAAAAAATGTAGGAGTGATATTAGTATTTCTAATATCCCCATAGACTAAATATGCCTATTTAGCTATTCGGCAATGGTTACCTTTCTTTTAGTTCATCGAATGCCTTCTCCCTAAAATACTAATTTGCATTGCTACCTCTAATATTTAATTATATGTATTATACCACAATAAAAAATATATGTCTATTGTCAAATTTAATTATGAATTAATTTTTCTTTTAATTTTTGCTAAAATTGATTCTTTTTCTTTCTTTACTTCATTTTTAGAAATATAGAAAAAAGCACTAGCACCAGGACCAACATGTGCACCAACTACAGGTGATATTTGGCATAATTTAGTCTCATTAGGTACTATATCCTTTAGATAATCCTTTAGTAGTAAAACATTTTCTTCATGATTTGAATATCCAAATTCTAAAGGATGATCAAAATCAATAGGTTCTTCTTTTATTTCAT
>JALEQD010000176.1 GCA_022768655.1 Anaeroplasma sp. | reverse complement strand
CGGCTTTGTCTTCCATATTGGCGGCGAGAGCATAAGCCTCATCATACATCCGTTCTTTTTTCAGGTGGTCTTTAATCTGAGCCAAAGCCTTGCTCTTTTCGGTTTTAGAACCAGCCTTCAAAGCCTCAACCTTAACCACATGCCAACCCATACCGGTTTGGACAGGTCCTACGATTTTTCCTTGCGCGGCTTCAAAAATAGGGTCTGCGAGCTCTTCAAGCAACATATCTTTTGCCACAAAGCCAAGGTCAGTATCAGCTTTTGACTGCTTAGCCAAATTAGCGGCAACAGCATAAAAATCAGCGCCTTTGGCAAGCTCAGCAGCGGCTTCGGTAGCGGCTTTTTCGTTATCAAACACCATTTGTAAAACCTTACGAGTTGCCGGAGTTTCAAACTGCGCCTGATTTTGGCGATAATACTCTTCGGCGTCGGCGTCACTGATGTTGATGAGCTTTTCAATCATATCATTAGACAGATAGAAGAAGGAAACATCGCGGGTTTCAGGTGCCATAAAACTCAAATTGAAGTCTTGGTAATATTGCAAAACTTCGTCTTCGGAGATTTTACGTTCAATCGGCAGAGTTTGTGTGTCTATTGAAATATATTTGAAAACGCGCTTCTGATTATTGATTTTTGTAGCATATTTTAACAAAACCTGCGGAACATTGATACCTTCGATTGGTGTTTGCACAATACTTTGTTTAACAATATCCTGACGGATAGAGTCTATATATTGTTGTTCGGTCCAGTCGGAAGCGGACAAAATCTGCCGCAGACGGTTAATGTCAAAACGCCCATCGGCGCCGCGAAACTCAGGCTGTGAATAAATCACCTGACGCACCAAATTGTCGCTGATGCTGACATTATTTTTCTGTGCCAGATTGCGCACAATCATATTATTGAGGTTTTTCTGCACAATATCTTGCAACATCCCCAAGCGAATAGCGTCGCTGACCTCAAAAGTGTCTCCGAACAATTTTTTGGCGACATTGATTTCTTTATCAAGTTGGGCATAAGCCTCGCTTTGCAAAAGTTCATAACTGTCAACCTTGATTACCGGACGGTTTTTGCCCACACTGCCCATATAT
>JALEQD010000041.1 GCA_022768655.1 Anaeroplasma sp. | reverse complement strand
GATTCAAAATCAGTCATATTAAATAATCTTTCGATTTTAGGACCAGTAATATTGTATACACCATCATCCTGAAGCTCAATAGAAAATGGTTTTTCTTCTTCCTTGAAGGTATATTCTACTACGTCAAGCTCATCTTCTTCAAATAATGAGAATGATTCTGTAGAATCCAATGTATCTGCAATCTTATATAATAATTCATTTAAATTATCCTTAGTATATGCAGAAATACAAATAACAGGCTCAGAAACCTTTTCTTTAAATTTTTTAAGGTTTTCTAAGGCTTGTGGCTGATCCATCTTATTAGCAACAATAATCATTGGACGTTTAGATAGATTCATTTTATATTCCTTTAATTCATTGTTTATAATAACATAATCCTCATATGGGTCTCTTCCATCAGTTGCTGCCATATCTATAATATGGACAATAACCTTACATCTTTCAATGTGGCGCAAGAATTGCAATCCTAGGCCGGCTCCTTGGTGTGCGCCTTCAATAATACCTGGAAGGTCTGCCATAACAAAATCACGTCCATCATCTAAACGTACCATACCTAGATTTGGAACTAATGTTGTAAAGTGATATGAAGCAATTTTAGGTCTTGCAGCACTGACCTGAGAAATAAGAGTAGATTTACCAACACTAGGGAAACCAACTAAGCCACAATCAGCTAATACTCTTAGCTCACAGCGTATATTTCTTTTTTCTCCTGGTTCACCTTTTTCACACCAATCAGGACATTTATATGTACCACTAGCAAAAGCCATATTTCCTCTTCCACCACGTCCACCTTTACAAACAACCACCTGTTCACCATTTTTAGTGATATCACCTATAACCTTGTTAGTATCATCATCAAAAATAGTTGTTCCTACTGGTACTTTGACAATAGTATCCTTAGCATTAGCACCATATTGTCCTTTTGTTCTCCCTTTTTCACCAGGTAAACCCTTTAATAAACGATTATATTTTAAATCTAAAAGTGTAGACATACCTTCGCTACCTTCAAAGATAATTGAACCTCCTTTTCCACCTGAACCACCAAATGGTCCACCACGTTCAATTTTTAGTTCTCTACGGTATGCAACTATACCGTCTCCACCTTTTCCTGCTTCTAGTTCCATCTTCGCTTGATCTACAAACATTAAAATCACCTCCTAGGCTTAATAAAAAAATAAGCCCAAAAATTATTTTGGGCACATAATCAAAAAATATTATTCAGCAACTGGATAAACAGAAATTTGTTTTTTGTCGCGTCCTTTGCGTTCAAACTTTACTGTACCAGATACCTTAGCAAATAAAGTGTCATCTCCACCAAGACCTACATTTGTTCCTGGGAAAAACTTTGTACCTCTTTGACGATATAAAATTGAACCTGCAGTTACAAATTGTCCATCACTAGCCTTAGCGCCTAAACGCTTAGCTTCTGAATCACGGCCGTTCTTTGTAGAACCAACACCTTTTTTAGATGCGAATAATTGAATATTTAGCTTTAATAACATGTTAGAATCCTCCTAGTTCTTAAATTTTACATATTTAGGATATTGCTCTTGTAAACTATCTAATGTCTCTACTAGGTTTTCAAATATGCCTAATACTACATCAGAATCAGTTTTAACCTGCAATCTAAAATACCCCTCATCACAAACTAAGTCTAAAATGTTGTAACGAAAATCTAGTTTGTCGATTAGATTAGCAGTCATAATACATGCAGTTGATATAGATGCACATACAATATCTTCTCCGCTATTAGCGTAGCCTGTATGGCCTACAACCTCTATCAATGCTTCTTTATTTTTGTATTCTACTAAAATATTTGTCATTTTAATTAAGCATTAATTGCTTCTACAACAAATTTAGTATAAGATTGACGATGACCCTTCTTTGTTGCGCTATGCTTTTTAGGCTTGTACTTGTAGATTGTAATCTTCTTTCCTCTTCCTTGCTTTTCACATTTTGCAACTACTGTAGCACCTTCAATATAAGGAGCTCCAACCTTAGTTTCATCTCCAGATACTAATAAAACCTTATCGAAAGTATAAGATTCGCCTTCAGCTACTTCAATCTTTTCAACGTAGATTGCTTGACCAACTTCTACCTTAACTTGCTTTCCACCAGTTTCTACTATTGCATACATGTCGTGTTACCTCCTATTATAATTTTTTAAGACACACTATTAGGGTAGGTTTCCCATTTAAGACCCTTTCTATGTGGTGCATGTTACAACATAATATATTGTATTACAGTTTAATAAAATAGTCAATTATTTTTTATCTTTTTTATACAGTTTTTTTATAGTTTATAGCACCCAACTAATATAAATATATTTTTTGACAAATTAGTATCTGATAAAAATATTGAAAAAAAATTAATAATATCTTTTTTAATTATTTTTTGAAAAATGATACTTATATTTTTATATTGGATTATTCTATTATATATAATTATTAATTTTTTCGAAAAATGGCTTAACTGCAGCATTTTATTAATTTGACAAGCAAAAATTAATCATTATAATACCTATTGGTACTACAAGTACTGCAGGAGGAAATGATGAACAATAAACACGGGAAGCGGAAACGATGAACGTGTAGACAAAGGAGGGCAAGATGGAATATCTTGTCATGATGATAATAGCGCTTGCGCTAATCATCAAGCTTTTTGATTGCCGTAAAAAGTAGTCATTAGGTAATTTCAGTATCGCGTTCATTGTTTCCTAATGCGAAAAGGGAAGGCTGCAACCTTCCCTTTTCATTATATTAGTATCACGTCCATCGACACTTATATTATATGCGATAGAATCTGAATAATCAATAAAAAAAAATATTAAACAATTATAAAAAAAATTAACCTTTTTTGCTAATTATTTTTTGCGCAAACAAAAAAATAATAAAGATATATATATTTTTTCAAAAAAAAGATATAAAATATAAAAAGATTTATTAACCTTAAAATATTATCAGGATGTGATTAATCATGAAAGAAAGTATATTCAACTTTGAATTTATAAAGCTTATACGTCCTATCATACAAAAAGAAAACTATAAATTAATGAAAAAATATATACATCATAAAAACATTTCTACATATAGACATTCAATTAAAGTGTGCTATTTAGTATATTTGCACGTAAAAAAACACAATTCAAATGTTGATTTAAATTCAATAATAAGAGGTGCTTTATTACATGATTATTATCTATATGATTGGCATCATAAGGATAAATCACATAGTCTACATGGATATAAGCATCCTAAGTTTTCTTTAATTAATGCCACAAAGGATTATCAAAATATTAATAATATTGAAAAGGATATAATTAAGCATCATATGTTTCCTCTTACAATTATCCCTCCTAAAACAAAGGAAGGCTGGATTGTTTCTTGGTGCGATAAAAAAGCAAGTATTTCAGATTATTTCAGAAAAAAAAGATCGAAATAATCGACCTATTTTATGCGTTTTCAAGATATGTAAATTGATCAAGCTCAACAGCTAGGTTTTGGTTATCCTCATCCTTAAGCTCAATGAAGCCCTTAAACATTACATCAAACAAATCACCCTTTAAAGCTAAACCCGCTTCAGCTCTTGCTTTATCTTTAGACTTAAAGCCTATAGGACAAAAATATGCAGTAGCATTATAGCCTTTTGTTACTTCAACAACATTTTTTCTAACCTTTTCAGTTAAAACACCATACATTGGATATAAAAATGGAACAACACAAATAGCATATAGTTTGTCATTTTTTTTCATTACAATATTTGGTAAATGCTCTAAATCAGTAACGACTTGTTCTACCTTAAAGCCCTCTGGGATACAAAATACCTTTACAATATAATCAACCGCAAAAGACAAAAGCTCCCCTATATTAAGTTTATATTCATCCTTAACGTTTTCTGGACATCCATCTGCCCAAATACTTTCTATTTTTTTATCATTATTTTGCATAGCCTATACTCCTTTTTATTTATATGTAGAATAATGCTTTTCTATTTTATATGGATGAAATTCTAAAAGCTTATTCTTTATATTTTCATCATTCAAATCCTCTTCTAGCGAAATAAATCTTGCACGTGTTAAAACATACTTTGAAAATGAGGATAGAAGCATTTCGTATGAATTTAATATTGAAGCAGTAAAGTGTATTTGCGCAATATTGTCATATATACTTCCAATAGCAACTCCAATAACCTTACCATCTTCTACAAGCATAATACCATATAAATCAAACTCATACAAATGATCCATTAATTTTTTCAAAATATTTAAGTGCTTATAAAAATTAACACCTAGCTTTGGATTTTCATTACTATAGGATTCCATAAACTCCAAAATTTGAGGAAAGGAATCCTTTTTTATTGGTTTATAAAAGCAATTCTTATGTTTCTTTTCAAAATCATGGATGGCTTTAGCCTTCTTTTTTAGATTTGGTGTATTCATATATGCTAAATCAGAAGAATTAAAAATATAGCTAGAATCATTATCCTGTAAATTTAAATTATACTCAAGTTCTTGCATCTTAAAATATAATTTTTCATCAACAAAGGCCATATTAAATTCAATACCCTTATCTCTAGCATCCTCAAGAAGTATTTTCATTCCTTCTTCTAAATTTGTGCCCAAAGGTTGTAAATATGTCATACCTACTGAGGGCAAAAATATTCTAATAAAACAAAAATCATAGACAAATGCTATTTCAGTTTTATATGTATCTGAATGAATAAATAGCCAAACTGGATTATAGCGACATAACCATATATCCTTATTCTCAATATATTTTTTTAATCTTCTTACATCCAAAAAACCATATTTATGAAAGTTTATCATAAAAACCACCATACTAATTTTAACAAATAAATACAAAAATATAAACAATATTATATATTTTTATAAATATTTTCTTCTTTTAGTTTATTAATTTCTTTATCTACATCACCAATATTAGATATTTTTTTAGAATTATTACTTGAATTATAAATCTTAAACTTTTGTTTGAATGGATCTTGCTCATGCATTTGTATTAAATCAAATTTTAAATCACAATCAAATTTGCAATCAATAAATGATTCAACAGGAGAAACATCAAAAAGTGCAAGTCCAGGATACCAAGCTCTTCCTAAATACAAATCCATATTTTCATCAGCAATAAATCTACAATTATAAAATATATATCCTAGTGGATTAATTACATATGTACTTGGGGCAGTAAAATATGCCACATTATTAATGTTTTTGGCTTTAATTGTACAATTATTAAAAATACATTCTGCACTACCAAATATAAAATCAACATCCCCCTCAATATAAGAATTTGAAATTATGTTATTTGCGCCCAAATCAATATACAATGTGTCTTGTTCAGAAATAAATTTACAATTGTCTATTCTCAAATAATTAATTTCAGATTTAAAGGCCACAGCTTGACCATCCTTTTTTCCCTTTCTTGAAAAGGTATTTTCAAATGTAATATTTTTACAAGTAAAATAATCTGCAGTTTCTAAAACGCGAAAGGTTGAACTTCCAGTTGTTCCATATTTAGTTTTTCCGTCTCCACCTAATGATTTTGGAATAATTGTTCCATGTGAATCATTATAAGAAATTATTGAATTATCTCTTCCAATAATTGTTAAATGTGGAATAGATATTTCAATTTTTTCAATATATTTTCTATCATCTAGTATTATTGTGTCATATGGCTTTGCCTTTTTCAAAGCCTCTTTTAATGAAATATTATCATTTAATAAATCTATAATCATATATTATTACCTAAAAAATACCTTTGTAAATTTTTTTTCTATATAGGCGTATATATCATCACCTAAATATTTATATACCTCAGCACGTGAACCCTCATGATTTAAAATTTTTGCAGGATCATAGGTATCAATTGCAATTAAATCACCAAAATTTTCTTCATCACTCATAATATCATCATATACCTCTTGTAATGTAGGACAATAGCCGATAAATAATGCATTTTCATATGAATTTTCATAATCAAGCATAAAATCTATAAATTTATACGCTAAATCCTCATTTGTTGTCGTATTTGGTATTACAAATGCGTCGAAAAATACATTATTATGCTCCTTTGGAGAATAAATTCCATAATTATCAACATTTGATATTTCACTATCTTCTTCAGCTTCTAAATCAGCATAATATGCATCAAAAAAATCACCAGAATATACTAATG
>JALEQD010000040.1 GCA_022768655.1 Anaeroplasma sp. | reverse complement strand
GTCCACCCTCAATAACATAGTCAACACCTAAATCCTTGAATGTAGATACAATTCCATCACCAAAGCATACAGAAACTAATGCAAATTTCTTTCTTGGTTGTAAAGCAGGAGCTTCCTCCTTTGCACCTTCCTTAAGCTCTGAATGCTGTAATCTCATATTCTCAATTTTAAGCTTAACAAACTCACCATATTTTTGAGCCATCTCTAAAACCTTACCAGGTCTATTAGTATGAACATGAATTTTTAATAGATTTTCATCTCTAACACAAACTAATGAATCGCCCATTAATGATAATCCAGATTTAATATCCTTCTCATCAAAAGAATCAGGCTTTTTAAGATCAACAATAAATTCTGTACAATAACCATATTTGATATCAACATCTAAAGCTGCGGCAGCACTTTGTTGCTTCTTTTCCATTTCACTCTTTGCTTGAAGAATAACACCATCAAGTGCCATCAGCATACCTTCAATTATTTTACAGAATCCAGCTCCTCCTGAATCTACTACTCCAGCTTCCTTTAAAACTGGTAATAAATTAGGAGTATTACTTAATGAAGCCTTTGCTTCTTCAAAATAACATCTCATTAAATCATTTACATTATTAAATGTATCAAGCTTAGCCTGTGTTTTTTCAGCTGCCTCACGAACAACAGTAAGAATTGTTCCTTCTACTGGTTCCATTACAGCCTTGTATGCAATCTTGCATCCAGAATCCAAACAAACCATTAAATCATTTGTATCTAAATAATCATGCTGAATATCCTTTAATCCAACATATAGTCCTCTAAAAAATTGAGAAAGAATAACGCCAGAGTTACCTCTAGCACCCATTAATGCACCACGTGATAAAACCTTTGCATTATCAATAATAGAGCTAGATTCAAATGATTCAAGCTCACGAACACCTGACATTATTGTCATTGACATGTTAGTACCTGTATCACCATCTGGTACAGGAAATACATTTAATTCATCTACTTCTTTTTGATTATTCTTTAAATTGATAGCGCCATTTATTACCATCTTTTTGAAAAGTGCTACATCAATACTACTTACACCCATGGTAATCCTCCTAAAATTGATATATATACTTATTTATGATTATATGATTTTCCCCAAAATCATAATTATTCTTAAAAAAAATTTAAATATTAATGAAAAATTTATTTAAAAATCGTAATTATCTATAAAACCAACTTCTTTCGAAAAGTCTAATTCACTTAACATTATATCATTAGCATATAGATTTGTAAATGTTTAATTTGTTTAGAAACATAACAGTATTTAAACTAATGACTATGAAAATATATCATTTTTTTACTTTTTTGTCAAATATGTAAAAAAATTAATTATATTTATATTAAAATCTATGTTTTTGAAATGTGGTTTTCTAGATAATTATAGCATTTTTTTCATAATTAATATAATGATTATATGATAAAACTATATATGATTCACCCTAATAATTAACAACCACAAAGAAAAAATACTTTTTTTGAAATTAATACTTGATTATTTATTTGAAATATTATATACTAAAAAGGCTGAATGTATTTAGAATTCGTCGTAAGGAGGATTAAACCATGGCTAAGTGTTATGTAACTGGAAAAACAACAGTAACAGGAAATAGAAGATCACACGCTTTAAATGCTACTCGTCGTACATGGAAGGCTAATCTTCAAACAGTTCGCATTAAAGATGAAGATGGAAATATTAAAAAAGTTAAAATTTCTGCCAGAGCTTTAAAGAGCGGAAAGATTGAAAGAGCATAATTATTAAGCATATAACTGGTTTAAACCAGTTTTTTTGCTTTATATACTAATAAAAACTCATAAATTTTATTTTATAAATGAATAAAATTTATGAGTTTTTATCTTTTTACTTAGTATAATTATACCATTATTTAGAACTACTACTTTTCTTTAAAAATAGATTTAGAAGCTTTGAAAGAAATCTAGGCAATTCTATCACAAATAATTTCATAAGATAATCACCTTAGTATAGCCTATGCATTTCTTAAATTAAATATTCTTTATTCTTAAAGCATTTTCTTTTGGATTTGAAGCATTACAAATATATGAACCCACAACTGCCATATCAACATAATTTGAAATCAATGGAGCAGTTATATCCTTTATGCCACCATCAATATTAATCAAATAGCCATAATTATTTTGTTTTTTTAATTCACTAAGCTCTTTAACCTTATTTATACTATTTTCCATAAAGCTTTGACCACCAAAGCCTGGTTCTACTGACATAACTAAAACCATATCTACATATGGTAGGTAATCTTTTATTTTTTCTACAGCAGTATTAGGCTTAATTGAAATACCAGCCTTTACTCCATAACTATGGATTAAATCAATTGTCTTTATAATATCGCAATCAGCCTCAACATGAAATGTAATATAATCACTACCACTGTCTACAAATTGCTTAATATAGTTTTGAGGATGCTTAATCATTAAATGTGTATCAAATGGTTTTTCTGTTAAAGGCCTTAATGATTTTATGAAGGCAGGCCCAAAAGAAATATTAGGAACAAATTCTCCATCCATGACATCCATATGAATATAATCAACTAAAGGTAATAATTCCTCTAACCCCTTTGAAACATTTTTATAATCAACAGTTAATATTGAAAGTGCTATTTTCATTTTTTCTTCTCCTTTTCATCAATTAGTCTATACATTTTAATATAACTATCATATCTAGATTTAAGAATCACGCCATCATTAACTGCTTTTCTGATTCCACAGCCTAAAATATTTTCTGTGTGATTACAATCATTAAATTTACAGTTATGTCCTTTAAAATCTAAAAATAAGTCAACTAATTCATTTTTTTTAACACCTAAAACATCTAGCTTTGAAAACCCAGGAGTATCACCAATAAAACCACCCTTATACATATATAAGTTAGTTTCTCTTGTAGTATGCTTACCCCTTCCTAAGGCAGTAGATATTTCCTGTGTTTGTAAATTAAAATCAGGTATTAAAGAATTAATCAATGTGGATTTACCTGCTCCAGTTTGACCTGAAAGAACTGTTATTTTATTTTCTAATGCTTTTGATACTTCTTCAATTCCAATATTATTTAAGCTATTTACATATAATACCTTATAGCCTAGTTTTTCATAATAATTCATTGATTCTTTTAAGGATAATAATTCTTCATCCGTCAATTTATCAATTTTTGATATGACAATAGTTGGAGCTATGTTTTGTCTTTCTATATTAACTAAAAATAAATCTAATAAATAAAAAGAAAATTCAGGTTCTTTAGCCGCAAAAACTAATAGTATTTGGTCAACATTTGCAATATCTGGTCTAATAAGCTGATTTTTTCTTTGTTCGAAATGATCAATCATACCATTTTCTATTATTGCAATATCACCTACCTTAGGTGAATCCTTAGCTTCAATTATTTCTAGTTTCTTACTATATGATTTTTCATTTATAATACTTTTTTTACTAAAACGAAGCTTACCACGTGCTTTTACTGAAATGACATTTCCATCATCTAAAAGCACCTTATATACTCCACCATTTAAATTTATGATTCTGCCTTTAACCATAAACCCTCCTAACCTGCAACAAAAAAAGTAATAATGTCATCTTTTTCTATTTTTAATATTTTACCATAATCTTCTGTTGAATTAACATAAATAATTGAAATATCATCAATAAATGTTAAATCAAATATCTCATCTATATATACTGTTTCTAATTCTAAAACCATTCCTCTAGAAACTACAATTTCAACTTTATCTTTATTTCTATTATCATATATTCTACCTGGTAATATTGATTGACTTAACACAATATCCTCATCAATTGCTGAAGGATAATAAATGATATCATAAATGATGTTATTTTCATCAAGAAGCTTCATCGCATCATATAAATTCATGCCAATAAGATTTGGCATGCAAAATGAATTATTCGATAAACCAACAACAAATTTTATTGTATCACCATTTTTTATTTCTTCATTAATTCCTTTAGATTGAGATATTATTATCCCAGATACATAATCGCCCTTTACATAGCTAATCTCATAATTAATGTCATATTCTTTAATCAAATTATCCAAGTCATTTATTACATCATCAAATAATTTATTAACAAATAATGGATAACATTTTGGTATATTTTTTTCAATATAAACATCAATAACATATTCTTCATATATTTTTGTTTTATATTCAGGATATGTATTAACCACTATATTATCATCGCCATTAACATAAACAATATTATATTTTATATTATTGTTATCTAATATATTAATGGCCTCTATTTCTTTTAATCCAACAAGATTAGGAATTTCAATTTCTTTTTTGATAAATACCTTAGGGAATACAAAAAAATAAATAATCCACCATAAAACAATAATAAAAATTCCACTCCAGAAAAACTTTATTAGCTTCATAAAAATCACCAATAATAGTTTTTTCTATCAAGTCTTTATTTATTCATATGCTTACTACGAAGCTGACCACAGGCAGCATCTATATCGCCACCCTGTTCCTTTCTAAGCTGTACGTTAATTCTTCTTTTCTTTAATATATCAAAGAAATTAACCATATCTTCCTTTTTACTACGCTTAAAGGGCTTTTCAATAACTTCATTATATGGAATAAGATTTACATATACGTTTAAGCCATGTAAAAGATCACATAGCTTGTTTGCACATTCAGCTGTGTCATT
Source organism: Anaeroplasma sp. (assembly GCA_022768655.1). GTDB lineage: Bacteria > Bacillota_I > Bacilli_A > Acholeplasmatales > Anaeroplasmataceae > Anaeroplasma. The sequence goes on along the minus strand of JALEQD010000040.1, from coordinate 18,831 downwards.
TAATCCTGAAATTAAAATATATTCTATTGTAACTCTTCTATTTGTTTTTTCAATATAATATTTTATTGCGTCAATTAATTTTTCTATTTTATAGGCATGATTAATTGGCATAATTTTATCTCTTATTTCATTTGTAGGAGCATGTAATGATATAGCTAAATTCACCTGAAGATCAAAATTTGAATATTCATATATTTTATCAACTAATCCACAAGTAGATACAGTTATATGCCTTGCGCCAATTTCTAGACCAAGAGGATGATTGATAATTTTTAAAAAATTTATAACATTGTCATAATTATCAAATGGTTCACCTATTCCCATTACAACAACATGACTTACCCTTACTTCAGCAATTTTAGATACCATCATTACCTGAAGTACAATTTCTGAAGTAGTTAAATTTCTTAATTTTTTCTTCATCCCTGATGCACAAAAGGCACACCCCATATTACAGCCTACCTCGGTTGTCACACAAACACTATAGCCATAATCATGATTCATTAATACTGTTTCTATTAAATTACCATCTGAAAGTCTAAATAAAAATTTGCAGGTTCCATCAGTTGATTTTTGATATGTTACACATTCTAATGAATCGATTATAAAATCCTCTTTAATTTTTTTAATTAAATCCTTCTTAATATTAGTAATTTCATCAAAAGAAGAAATCTTATGCCTATATATCCATTCAATTAATTGTGATGAACGAAAAGGCTTTTCTCCTAATGAAATCAAATATTGTTTTAGCATATCTTCGCTATATCCATAAATACTATTCATAAACATTGTTAATAATCTATTATTAGATTACTATCCTCTCTATTATTATTCAAAGTAATTATACTATAAACATTATCCTAAGAAAAGAAAAAATGGGAAATTCCCATTTTTCCATTTTATCTTAATCTTGCATCATAAACATCTTTTAATCTCTTTAGGATAGATTCAATCAATTTATCTACCTCTTGAGTTTCTAATGTCTTTGTAGGATCCTCGAATGTAAGCTTAAATGCAAGTGATTTTTCATTTGCAGCTACATTTTCTCCTGTATATAAATCAAATAATTCTATTTTAGATAGTGTCTTCTTTCCTGCTTGCTTAATAATAAGCTCGATATCTGATGAAGGAATATCCTTATTGCATACGATTGCTAAATCACGTGTAATTGAAGGGAACTTATTTATTGATTTATATTTAAATGCTTTAACATTATTTATAATAGGCTCTATATTAATCTCTAAAGCAATTGTAGTATTAATACCCATCTTTTTAGCATATCTTGGGTGCATCTGACCAATTACACCAATCATCTTATCTTCAATATATATTGCAGCACATCTACCTGGATGGAATGATTCAATTTTTGAATATGTCTTATATGTTACAGAAACATTTAATTTGCTTAATAAGGAATCCAAAACACCCTTTAATAAATAGAATGATGCTTCTTGCTTTTCACCATGCCACAAATGAGAATAATATAATCCTGAAACTGCTATTGCTAAATGTAATTCTTCTTTTTCTGTAGAATAAATATTACCTATTTCAAATAAAGATAAATTTTCAATTTTTCTAGCTTGATTGTATTGTACAGCATCAATAACTCCATTTAATAGGCTTTGACGCATTACTGCTCTATCCTCTGTCATTGGCATCATTACCTTAATTGGATCTAAAATATTTTCTCTATATAATCCTAAATCCTTTTCGGCAATTAATGAATATGATATAACCTCATTAAATCCCATATTTGATAATATTTGTCTAATTAATCTAGTACGCTTTTGAGAATAAGTTAATGCACCCTTATCTCTTGTTTGAGCAATTGTTGTAGGAATATTTTCATAGCCATTCATTCTTGCAACATCCTCACAAATATCTTGAACTGAAGGTTCTAAATCCATTCTACGAGAAGGTAAAGTAATAGTATAAACTAAATCATTCTTAGAATATGAATATTGAAGTCTATCAAATATATTAGAAACCTCAGAATCTGATAGTGAAGTACCTAAAATTGAATTAATCTTTTCAGCTGTTACAGAAACACTTTGAGGGTCAATATTAACCTTTATATCAGAGCTAATATTAGAATATATCTCTGCATCGCATAATTCTTGCATAAGCTGTGCCGCATAATCCAATGCTCTTTCTACACGATTATAATCGATTTTTCGTTCAAAACGGATTGATGATTCACTCTTTAAACCAAGTCTTGATGATGTTTTACGAATAGAAAGTGGGTCAAAATATGCTGCTTCTAAAATAATATTTTTTGTATTATTATCAACCTCAGTAGATAATCCACCCATAACGCCAGCAACACATACTGCTTCTTTTCCATTTGTAATAACAATATCATCCTTTGTTAATGTTCTTTCGATATTATCTAATGTTACTATTTTTTCATCATCATATGCTGTTCTTACAACTATATTATTTTTTAATTTATCAGCATCAAAGGAATGTAATGGTTGTCCCATTTCCATTAATACAAAATTTGTAATATCTACAACATTATTAATAGGACGAATTCCACTTGCGATTAATCTTGCTTGCATCCAAAGTGGAGATGGAGCGATCCTAACATTTGCTAAATATCTTGCATTATACTTATAGCACTTATCTGTTTCAACCTTAACTGTAACTGGATTAATTTTCTTAGATTCAGTAAAAGATGGAATAATTGGAATTATTTTTTGATTTAATGCAGCACCAATATCATATGCAACACCTTCTATTGATAGTAAATCTGAACGATTTGATGTTAATTCTAAGTCTATAATTGTATCATCAAAGCCTAAATATTCTAATGGATTTTCACCAACTACAGCATCATCATCAAATAAATATATACCATTTTTAAATTCCTCTTGAACATATTTATCTTCAATTCCAAGCTCCTGTAATGAACATAGCATACCATTAGATTCTACTCCACGAATCTTTGAAGGCTTAATTTTAAAATTACCTGGTAATACTGCTCCTGGTAATGCAACAATTACCTTAACACCCGCTTTTACATTGGGAGCACCACAAACAATTTGAGAAACCTCGTTAGGTCGGATTTCAACCTGACAAACATGTAAATGATCTGAATCAGGATGATTAACACACTCTAAAACCTTACCAATTGATAAATTATTTGCTTCAACCATTTTTTTATATGTTTCAATTTCACAAACATGAGAATTTATTTGTTTAAATAATTCATCATCAGTAATATTATCTAAATTCAAATAATCCTTTAACCAATTCTTAGAAACCTTCATGTTATTTTACCTCCTTGAATTGATTTAAAAAGCGTACATCATTTGTATAGAAATTTCTTATATCATCAATTCTATATTTAAGCATAGTAATACGCTCAACACCAATTCCAAACGCAAATCCTTGAATCTCATTTGGATCATAGCCAGACATTCTAAGTACATTGTCATTAACCATACCAGCACCTAATACCTCGATCCAGCCAGTTTGCTTACAAGTATTGCAGCCCTTTCCACCACATAATCCACAAGAAACATCTACCTCAACAGAAGGCTCAGTAAATGGGAAAAATGATGGACGTAATCTAATTTCACGTTCCTCACCAAACATTTTTTTAGCCATTTCTAATAAAGCACCTTTTAAATCAGCAAGCGTAATATTTTTACCCAATACTAATCCTTCACATTGCATAAATTGATGTGAATGTGTAGCATCATCCGCATCACGACGATACACCTTTCCTGGACAAATTATCTTAATTGGTTTACCATTCTTTTCAAGCATTGTTCTAACCTGAACTGGTGAAGTTTGGCTTCTTAGTAAAAGCTCTGGATTAATGTAGAATTTATCTTGCATATCTCTTGCAGGATGTCCTTTAGGTAAATTTAGCTTTTCAAAGCAATTTTCATCTGTTTCAATTTCAGGTCCTTCTGCAACTGTATAACCCATTCCAATATATAAATCCTCAAGCTCCATAATTATTTGATTTAAGGGATGAATTCCTCCAACTGGTATGTTAACACCAGGAAGAGTAACGTCAATAGCCTCACTTTGAAGCTTTTTATTAATGATTGCATCCTCTATTGCTTTTCTTTTTGCTTCAAATTTTTCTTCTAATGCCTGTTTAATTTTGTTTGAACGCATTCCAATTTCTTTTCTTGCTTCAACAGTTAAATCACGCATATTAGCCATTGCTTGCGCAATAATACCCTTTTTTCCTAGGTAATTGGCTTTTCTTTGCTGTAATTCATTCAAGTCATTGATTTCTGCAAGTTCATTATCTGCTTGGTCAATAACCTTGTCTAATTGTTCTAACTCACTCATTTTTTGTTCCTCCTTAATAAAAAAAATCCTTAGATTACTCTAAGGACGAATTATCGTGGTACCACCCTAGTTCTATGATTAACATAGCACTCATTATTCTTTAACGCAGAAATACGGATGGGATTAGCATCACTACAAAAGTGAATTCGTAAAACTACTAATATAAAAATCTCTCACCAAATGATTTTCTCTCTTAAAATTTTCGTTTTACTACGGCTTTTTTCTTCATTTTATTATAACGATTTAATTATACATAATTTCATTTCAAAATTCAACTATAATATTTTACCAAAAATTAAGTTATAATATTTTACCAAAAATTAAGTAAAAACATTAAATTTTATAAATTTTTGTTCTATCCAATACACCAATATTATCAGTAAAGCTACCACTTTGTGTTTTTTCTAGTTCCTCACCTAAGACCCTAAACTTAGAATCAATAGTATCTATATACCATAACACCAAAGCCTCAGCTGTCATTGGTTTTTTTGCTGATCCAAATTGTGGTTGTCCATGGTGTGATATTAGCATATGCTCAAGCATCAATGCCTCTTCCTTATCAGCATATCCTAATTCTTTTGCTTGAAGTTCTATTTCCATAGCACCTAATACTAAATGTCCAAGCAATTGACCTTTCAAGCTATACTCAGTATTAACAGCGCCAGTTAATTCTATTACTTTTCCAATATCATGTAAAAGTATACCAGCATAAATATAATCTTTATTTAAATATGAATAATTTTCAATAAATGCATCTGCAAAATGAAGCATGCCAATACTATGATATGCTAAACCACCAACATATGCATGATGAAGCTTTGCGGCAGCAGGATAAATAAAGAAATCCTCATGATGTTTTTCGATTAATGTCTTAGTAATATCCCTAATTATTTTATTATCAATTTTATTAATATAATTATTTACCTCATTTTGTGCATCTTCTAATGAAATAGGGGCAGATTGATAAAATTTTCTCAATTCTTCGTTTCTTTTTTCAAAAGGAAATTCAGTAATTTCAACAAAAGAAGTCACCTTGTTAGTTACTCTTTCAGACCCCTCAATCTGCATGCATTCAAATTTGTATGTATGAGAAATCTTTATTGCATCCTTATATGATAAATCAATTTTTAAATTGTAATTTTTCCCAAATTCATCAGAAATCAACAAATTATAATAATTATCAGATGTGTTTATTCCAATAATTTTTCCAATTAGAACCATTTTTTTCTTTCTCCTTTAAGCACATATACTCCTGGATCATTTAATGATATATCATCTATAGATTTATCACATGCTTTATAACCATCAAAAATCAATGATAATTTATATCCATTTTTTATCTTTTCAGAATCAAGGGATAATTCTTCATTGGTTTTTTTAGCAATAACAACTAAAATATCTTCTAAATCCTCATATAGAATTGTTAATTTATTAGAATCACTTAATCCCTCTAAAACATGACTTTTTTTAGAAATTTCACTACAATTAGACATACGGAAAACACTGTATTTTTTTCTAATATTAATTAAGTCTCTAACCATATTAACCATATCTATATATAAATCTCTTCTAGAATAATCTATCATATTAATTGCATCTGATGCATTATAAGAATTTTCTACACCTAATTTGGTTCTTAAAAATTCTTCTCCTGCATGGATAAAGGGAATACCTAAAGACAAAATTGTCAAAGATAAAGCTAATCTCGCAGAATCTTTAATTGCATAATCTTCTTTTCTTAAATATGTTTTTCCATAATCATAAAAGGTATAATTATCATGACATTCAACATAATTGACAGTTTGAGTAGGCTCATTAAACTTAAAATAATCCAAACAAGATCCTAACTCTAGGTGATATATATCAAAAATACTTTGATTTGAACCAAATGAAAAGCCACCATCTCTATTATTTTGGCTTCCTCTTATTGTATCTCTAAATCTATCATTAAAAAATGCATATTGAGGAATTTTAAAGTGATTAAACATATGTGGCCTAAACTCATCCTTTAAAGGATTACTCATATTCCAGCCTTCCCCATAAAGAATAATTTGTGGTTCAATTAAGCTTAATTCAGAATATACTCTATTTAACGTTTTAATATCTAATAATCCCATTAAATCAAATCGGAAACCAGAAATCTTAAACATTTTTACAAAATAAATCAATGAATCACAAATTAACCTTGAGCACATAGAACGCTCAGTCGCTAAATCATTACCACAAAATGTCGCATTTGATAGACTTCCATCTATATTTTGACGATAAAAATAACCAGGAACTAAAAAATCAAAAGGGAATTCCTCAATCTTATATACATGGTTATAAACTACGTCCATTACAACTCTTAAGCCTACCCTATGTGAATTATCAATTAATTCTAATAATTCATTTAATCTTGAGTATGGATCATCAGGATTCTTTGAATACCATCCACACGGAATAAAATATTGTTCTGGATTATAGCCCCAATTATATAGTAGGTTTTTACTAACATCATCAACACCACCAAATTCAAAAATCGGCATTAGTTGAAGATGTGTTATTCCTAGTGATGCTATATATTCAATTCCAGTTTTTTCCCCTGATGAGGTAGGATGATTTTCAACCATTCCAAGAAATGTTGATTTGTTTTCACCTTGTACTGAATAAGAAAAATCACGAACAGAAGCTTCATATATAACCGCATCTGTGTAGATTCCACTAAATTCAGGCTTCTTATACTTCATTTTATAAAGCTTATTTGTATCAATAACATAATTAAAAAGTCCATTTGCATTAGTAGAAATTGCGTATGGATCGTGAATTCTAACCAATTCTTCATTTGCACGAACATAATATATATATCCACATCCATCTAAATCGCCATTTACTACACATTGCCATAATCCTCTACCTACATATGAAAGTGGAATACGCATTTTTGTATTTTTATATATTAATTCAATAATTACCTCTTTGCAAACTGGTGTCCAAATTCTAAAAATAGTTTTATTTTTTGAATACTCAAAGCCAAGTGGTCCGTCATATTGAAATCTCTTTTCAAATTCATATGTTTTAACAACATTACCGCTTTGAAGGTGACAACGATTATTATTTTCGTCTTCAATATAATAATCAATATTTAATTCTACAAAGCTAGGCTTTCTAATACAATACTTGAAAAATAAAGCTTCCTCATAAAAATTTAATATCTCAAGCTCATATTTATCATTTTTATCAAATAAATAAAATTTTTTTTGCTGAATAAATAATGATTTATCAATTAATATTGTAATATCCTCAAAAGAGTCAATGTATGCTTGTATATTTTCTTTCATAATTCTAAACACATCCTAAATCAATCCCAAATATGATAAAATAGATTCCCTATTATTTTCTATTTTACCTTCTAATATAGCAGTTATAGCCTTTACTATTGAATTATTCTTTTCTTTGCCTTCAAAAAATGAGCTTATTTCTTTTTTAGATACTGCTAATTCATTATCATTTTTAATGACTAATGATTCTATTTTTTCTTTTATTTTTATTATATCACAACTCATTTTTTCTAATAAACATAAATTATTAAAAATCACATTTCTATGTTTGTACAAATAATAAATTGAATCCTTGTTATTTAAAAAATCCTTAATGTCTTTACAATTTTTTTTGTTTAAATCAATTTGACATGGTGGAAAAAAATCATATTTCAAATAAAATAAAATAGCTAATTCTTCTTTAGATAATTTTTTATCAGCTATTGCTAGCCATTTTTTATATTCTGGGATAAAACTAAATAAATCATATTCATTAATATAATTTACCCCAATATTTGAATTTGAATACACAATCTTTAAAAAATAAGTATATATTCTTTCTGTAGATAAATATGCTAAAAGATTTTTTTTATTGTTTATCGCAATAATAGTATCATTATCAATTTCAAAGCTTAATTTTGATGCAAAATATAAAGCTCTTAATATTCTTAATGAATCCTCTTCAAATCTATCATTAGGATTTCCAATTGTTTTAATTTTTTTTAATTTCAAATCCTCTTGTCCATTAAAATAATCTATTATTTTTCCATATTCATCCATAGCTATAGCATTAATTGTAAAATCACGCCTTATAACATCAGTTTTTAGATCATTGGCAAGTTCAATAATTGGATGTCTATGATCTATATATTTTATATCTTTTCTAAAATGTGTTATTTCAAATGAAAAATCTCCTTCAATTATTGTAACACTTTGATATTTACTACCATTATCATTTATATTAAATAATTCCTTTAACAATTCTAAAGGCATATTTGTCGTAATATCGATATCATTAACTGGTAATGAAAGCAAATAATCTCTAACTGCACCACCAATTATATATGCATCATATCCACAGGATTTAATTTTATTAATAATTTTCTTTGCAATATTAAAATAGTCCATATATAACACCATAGTAATTATATCATAGATTATTTGCAAATGCTAAAACAATAAGATATAATTATCGTATGGTGATTTAAAATGAAGCTTATTCAAGAAATGTATGAAAATACTATTATTATTTCTAAATCAAAATTCATCACAAGACTTTTTAGAGTTGATTCTATAGATGATGTTGCTAGATTTTTAGAAGAAATTAAAAAAAAGCATTATGATGCAACTCATAATTGCTATGCATATATCATAGGAGATAATAAAGAAATACAAAAATGTAGTGATGATGGTGAGCCACAAAAAACTGCTGGAGCACCAATGATGGATGCCTTAAAAAAGAATGATGTAACTAATATTCTAGCCATAACAACAAGATATTTTGGAGGAATACTATTAGGAGCAGGAGGATTAGTAAGGGCCTACTCATCATCCGTAAGTGAAGCATTAAAAAAAGCTATTTTTTATGAAAAAGCCTTACAAACAAAATTTCAAATCACTACCTCTTATTCAGGATATAATACAATATTAAAAACAATTGATTATGTTAATATTACTGATGTTTCATTTACCCAAGATGTAATAATAGTTGGATATTGCGATATAGAAAAATTCGATAATTTAGAACAGGATTTATATAAAAACAAAGTATCTTCTACCACTCTTACAAAAATTGGAGATTTAGTTTTAGAAAAAAGAATTAATGAAAGCTAATTCTTTTTTTTCTTGCTTTGATATTTTCTTTTTGTTGCCTCTCCACCTCTAATATGTCTTATTTTTTTATTATAATTTAAGACATCTTGTACTTTAATATATAAATCATAATCAATTTCTTTTAACCTAATCGTTACATCATTATGAACAGTTGATTTTGAAAAACCAACTATTTTAGCAACACTTCTAACTGTACTTTCTTCTTCAAGCATCAAATAGCCTTCTTTAATCGCTCTATCATTTTGTAAATTCATAGTAGTAATCACCTACATAATAATATGAATTACAAAAAGAAAAAATCACTGTATCTATAAAATTACAGTGATTTATAATATTACTTTGTAGAACTAATTTCTTCTAGCTCTTTTCCATAGATTGTAGTAGGATTTACATACTCATTATCTACTAATATTTCAAGTGTAGCATGAACTCCAGCTTCTGTATCAGATATAGATGTTGATGCTTTAGCAATAACATCACCTTGACTTACAGAATCTCCAACACTCACATTTACATTTGTAAGACTTGAATACACACTTAATATTGAGTTAGAATGCTGAATTTTTACAACACAACCTTCTAATTCATCTGTTGTAATATCAATAACCTTACCATCATATATAGCTAATACATCAAATGTTGAATTATCCTTTTTAGCATAGCTAATACCAGTAGAGGTTACCATGCTAGTTCCTGTAGAAATTACAGCCAATTCTAATTCCTCAGCTTCTAATGTTTCATCAAAAAATGTGTGAACCATTACATAATCACCAGCAATAGGTAAAGCAAATTTTTTTGAAACAACAGGTATTTGTTGCTGATCATCAGATGGTGTATTTGTTGTTGGGTCATCTTTTGGATCATCAGATGGTGTATTTGTTGTTGGATCATCTGTAACTACTGGCTTTTCATTATCTGAGCTTAATGCAATTGATGCTACTCCTATAACTGCTGCAAATACGCACACAACAATTCCTATAAAAATTAGTAGTTCCTTTTTCTCTATGAAAAATCTTTTAATTTTTTCCTTCATATCATTCACCTCAATTTTATTATTTACAAAATTTAGGTGAATATACATTTATTTTTTTAAAATTGCATAGATTTTAATAATGCTAAAACCCCTGATGCTAATCCGTAAGAGATCAAAAAAGAAATAATTACCTGTGCAACTCTAATTTGCCATGTGCTTCCTTGCTTAAATAATTGTTCTAAACGAGATGCCAAAACGACAAAATAGCTCACAATAAAAAATATTAAAAATAAACATGTAAAAACTAATGAATAAATATCTATTGTTCCCATAATTCCTCCAAAAAATAATGCCATATTAGCTATGGCATAATTTTTATAAACTACCTGCCTTTGTTTTACGCAAGTTATCAATAAGTTCTTTTTCCTTTTGAGTGAAATCTGATACTTCCTGTCTATTTTTTTCAAGTCGTTCTTTTCTTATTGCATTTAAATGAACTTTTGCAGATTGAGCATCTTGTCCAATGTGGGCTTCTTGTAATAATACAGTAACCTCATTATCATGATATTCCAATATTCCATTTACAATTACAACATAAAACTCATCTTTATCTCTGACAAGCTTAACATATCCTTCATCTATTACTGAAACGACAGGAATATGATTTTGCATAATTGCAAATTCACCATCAGAATCACTATGAACAACTACATAATCTACTTCTTCGTTATATAAATTTCCTTGATGTGATGAGACAACTATTTTCATTTTTGTAATGTGGCCGCCTTTTTAATTACATCATCAATTGTACCAACAAGTCTAAACGCCTCTTCAGGAAGATCATCATACTTACCATCTAATATTTCTTTAAAACCTCTTACGGTTTCCTTTACTGGAACATAAGAACCAGGAATTCCTGTAAATTGTCCTCCAATAAACATATTTTGTGATAAGAATAAACGAATACGTCTTGCTCTTAAAACAACAAGCTTATCCTCTTCTGCTAATTCATCCATACCTAAAATAGCAATTATATCAAGTAGTTCATTATATCTTTGAATAATTTGCTGAACTCTTCTTGCTACCTCGTAATGCTCTTTTCCAACAATACTTGGCTGTAAGGCTCTAGATGTTGAAGCAAGTGGATCTACCGCTGGATAAATACCCTCTTCTGTAAGCTTACGTGATAGATTTGTAGTTGCATCTAGATGAGTAAATGTTGTTGCAGGGGCTGGGTCAGTATAGTCATCTGCTGGAACATAAATTGCTTGAATAGATGTAATTGATCCTTCCTTTGTAGAAGTAATTCTTTCCTGTAATTTACCCATTTCAGTTGCTAGTGTAGGCTGATAACCTACAGCTGAAGGCATACGACCTAATAAAGCTGATACCTCTGAGCCTGCCTGAGTAAAACGATAAATATTATCAATGAATAATAATACATCCTGATGTTCTTGATCTCTAAAATACTCAGCCATTGTTAATCCTGTTAATGCAACACGCATACGTGCTCCAGGAGGCTCATTCATTTGGCCAAATACCATGGCTGTTTTTTCAATTACACCACTTTCACTCATTTCACCATATAAATCATTACCCTCACGAGTACGTTCACCAACACCTGTAAAAACAGATATTCCACCATGCTCTTGAGCAACATTATGAATTAATTCCTGTATTAATACGGTTTTACCAACACCGGCACCACCAAATAAACCTATTTTACCTCCTTTAATATATGGAGCTAAAAGATCTACAACCTTAATTCCAGTTTCAAGAATTTCAACATTAGATGACAAATCATCTAGTTTTGGAGCATCTCTATGTATTGGCATTTTTACAGTATTTGTTGTTTCGCCTTTATTATCGATAGGATTTCCTAATACATTAAATACTCTTCCAAGAGTACCTCTACCAACTGGTACAGAAATTGGACTTCCAGTTGCGAAAACCTTCATTCCCCTTACTAAACCATCTGTAGAATCCATAGCGATACAGCGGACCTTTCTATTTCCAACATGTAAAGCAACCTCTAATGTTAGATTGATTTCTATGCCGTGATTATCTTTTTTATCAACATTAATAGTTAATGCTTCATTAATACTAGGTAGGTTCCCATCCTCAAATAATACATCTACTACTGGACCCTTAACCTCAACGATTAATCCGTACATTAATTTTCGCCTCCAATCGCGTTTGCACCGCCAATAATATCAATTAACTCAGTAGTTACTGTATTTTGACGTGCTCTATTATATAATAATTGTAATTTTGAAATGATTTCTTCAGCATTATCAGTAGCATTTTTCATTGAATTCATTCTTGCAGAATGCTCTGATGTTTTGGCATCCAAAATTATTCCATAAATAATATCTTCAATATACATAGGTAAAACTAAATTTAATGTTTTTTCAATACCAGTTTCATATACATAATCAATCTTTGAAGTATTGCCTTCAATTTTCTTTATTGGAAGAAGATCTTCAAAAACAATCTCCTGAGTTATGCTATTTACATAATGATTATATACTATAACAAGCTTATCAATTTCTTTATTCAAATATGCTTCTACTACCTTTTTTGCTAGTGGTACAATATCAATAAACATAACGTCGTCACGAACATAAGTAGGTTCATTTGATAATAGAGGATAATTCATTTTAGTAATAAAACTAAATCCTTTTTTACCAATAGCAGCAGTAATAAATTCATCGTCTGATTTATGATTAGTTGATATTCTTTCAGCCAATGCCTTAAACAATGATGAATTATATGCTCCAGCAAGCCCCTTATCTGATGTTATGATAAAATAAGCTGTTTTTTTAACTTCTCTTGGAGTTAATAGTGGATGCTGATATTCTTCATCTGCTTTTTCAATTATTTGGCTAACCATATTACTTATACGCTTCATAAAATCCTGATATGCTCTATATGTTTTTTCAGCCTTTCTAACCTTTGACTGACTTACCATATGCATAGCTTTTGTAATTTGAGCAGTACTCTGTGTAGAATTGATTCTAAGTTTTACCTCTCGTAGTGAGTTTGCCATAAGTCATCCTCCTACATGAATCTTTTCTTAAAATCAGTAATATATTGATTCATAGTATTTTCATCTGGTAATTGCTTAGTTTCTTGAATTTGACAAGCTAAAGCCTTTCCAGCTTCATCAGTCTTCATATCTAAATACAAAGATTCCTCAAATTTAGCAATATTTTCAATAGCTACATTATCTAAAAAGCCATGAGTAAGACAATATAAAATCATTACCTCTTCTTCTAATGCAATTGTTTTATGTAGGTCTTGCTTTAATACCTCAATAGTTCTTTTACCTCTTTCAAGTCTAGCTTTTGTAGATGCATCAAGATCAGAACCAAATTGAGTAAATGATTCAAGCTCTCTATAAGATGCTAAATCAAGACGAAGAGTACCTGATACCTTCTTAATAGCCTTAGTTTGTGCAGCTCCACCTACACGTGAAACTGATAAACCTGCATTAATTGCTGGACGAATACCCTTATAAAAATAATCTGATTGTAAGAATATTTGTCCATCTGTAATAGAAATTACGTTTGTTGGAATATAAGCAGAAATATCTCCTGCCTGAGTTTCAATAATTGGAAGCGCAGTTATACTTCCACCGCCTAAGCTTTTGTTTAGCTTAGCTGCACGTTCAAGTAATCTTGAATGTAGATAGAAAACATCTCCTGGGTATGCTTCACGTCCTGGAGGTCTATGTAATAACAATGACATTTCACGATAAGCAACTGCATGCTTCGATAAATCATCATAAATAATTAATACATCTTTTCCTTGAAACATAAAGTATTCAGCCATACTTACACCAGCATATGGCGCAAGATAAAGCATTGGTGCAGGATTTGATGCAGAAGCTGACACAATAATTGAATATTTCATTGCATCATGCTCTTTTAATGTTTCATAAACATTAGAAACAGTAGATTCCTTTTGCCCTATCGCAACATAAATACAAATAACATTTTTGCCTTTTTGGTTAATAATTGTATCAACGGCAATAGATGTTTTACCAGTTTGTCTATCACCAATAATTAATTCTCTTTGTCCGCGTCCGATTGGAACTAATGCATCAAGAACCTTAATACCAGTTTGAAGTGGTGTATTTACACTACTACGATCCATTACGCCTGTTGCTTTTACTTCAACTGGGCGTGTTTGTGATGAATTAATTACACCTAATCCATCTATTGGCTGACCAAGTGAATTGACCACTCTTCCAATAAATTCATCACCAACAGGAACCTCTAGTATTTTTCCAGAGCATTTTACAACATCGCCTTCTTTTACCTTTGAGCTTTCACCAAGAAGAATAGCACCAACACAATCCTCTTCAAGATTTTGTACCATTCCATATACCTCATTTGGAAAAATCAAAAGCTCAGAAGACATTGCTTGATCAAGTCCATGAATTAATGCAATTCCATCACCAACTTGAACAACTCGTCCAACATTTTCTGTATGAATATCTTCTTTATAAGCTTTAATTTGTTCTTTTATTAAGCTTGAAATTTCAGATAAATTAATATTTGCCATCATTTATCCTTTCCTATAATATTTCCTTCAACTTATTTAATGAATTCTTTACGCTAATGTCAATAGATTTTCCATTTGCAATAATTTGAATTCCACCAATAAGTGATTGATCTACTATATTTTTAATTAGTATTTCTTTATTAGCATAACGTTTTTCTAACGAATGCTTTAGCTGTATAATTTGTTCATTAGTTAATGTATTAGCACTTTTTACAACAACATTAACTATATTTTTCCCTAGTAAAACTAAATTAGAATATTCTTCAAATATTCCTTTAATAATAGAAAACCTACGATGATCAATTAAAACATATAAAAAATTAATAAATGTTTCATCTAATTTTGAAAATACATTATTTATTAATTCCTTTTGTTTTGATAAATCAATAAAAGGAGATGTCATTATTTTTACAAAATCTTCATTTTTATATGCCTCTAACACATATTTAAACGAATCTTTAAAGACATCCTCTTTTTTTTCTTCTATTGCTAATTCATATAATGCTTTTGCATATTCACTTTCTACCACTATTCATTAGCCCCCTTCAAAATCTCATCAACAACGTCTATATATTTGTCATGATCGATTTCTTTGGCTACTATCTTTTCAGCAGTAGCGAAGGCAATATCAACAATTTCTTGTTTTATTTCCTTCTCCATTTTTTTCTTTTCTTGAACTAATTCTATTTCAAGATTATCAAGTCTTCTTCTTGCTTCTTCCTTAGCATCATTAATAATTGATTCTCTTCTCAAATTAGCATCACGTTCTGCTTTTTCAATAAGCTCTCTAACCTTTGATTTTGCATTTTCCATTTCTTTTTGCAAATTAGCCTCGATTTGAATTGCATTTTCTTTAGCAATTCTTGCATCCTCAAGTTCTTTATCAATGGCTTCTCTACGTTTTTCTAGCATATTTGTTATTGGCTTCCAAAGAAAAAAACGTACAACTAAAAATAATATAATTGTGGCACAAAGCTGAATTCCAAAATCAGTAGCAAAGGATAATAAGGAATCAACGGTTAAATTATTAAAATCCGCTAATGGGCCCAATAATTCATTAACCTTTAAGCTTATTTCCTCTAATGCTTCAGCCATTCCTAAAAACATACTTTTTTGCCATTGCTACTTTGTTAAAAGTAGCTTCCTTTCAATTAAATTTTTGCTAATAATAAGATTGCAATAATGAAACCATATAAACCAGTAGTTTCAGATACTGCTTGACCAATTAACATTGTAATACGAATATTACCTGCGATTTCTGGTTGACGAGCCATTGCATCAACAGCATGTGCAGCAACATTACCTTCACCAATCGCTGCAGCAAAACCAGTAAATACTGCAATACTAGCACCAATAGCGATTAATCCATCTCCTGTTGTTGCGTTAGCTAAAAAAGCTAAAATATTAGTTAAAATTGTCATAAATTCCATTTTCTTTTTCTCCTCTTATTTTGAATATATTTTTTCTTCATCTTTAATCTTCATAGAAGTAAAGATAATTGATAGAATTACAAATACTGCTACTTGAATTATGCTAAACGCAATATCAAATAACAAATTAATAAATGGCATTATTGGTACTGAAAGCCATCCAAAACTACTTTTTATCAATATTGTTATCGCAGTACCACTAATAACATTACCAAATAAACGTAAGCATAATGATATTGGAAGTGATATATCACTTATGATATTCATTGGTAGCATTATAGGATTTGGATCTAAAAAGCTTTTCAAATATCCTAATCCACCATTAGATAAAATTCCTGCTCCTTGTATTACAAAGAAGGAACACATTGCCAATGTAAAAGTTACCATTATATAGCTTGTAGGATTTTCAAGCAAATAAACTGCTGATATATTGGCAAAAAATATAAATATTGTTAGACTTAAAAACCATGGTGCAAAAGTTTTCCAACGTACTCCAATATTATCCTTTACGAATACGTTAATCAAATCTACTATAAACAAAAATGGTATAAGCCATTTAGGTGTTTTTTTAAGTGGATCTATTTTTCTTAATGCTAAAAAATAAAATAATATAAAAAACACACATAATACAGCAGTTATAATAATAGTAGATAGCATTGGTTTATTAAGACTATATAATATAGTCATTCCTTAATCACCTTCTCTCGGAAAGTTATTGCTAAAATTATAAAAATAACCTTATAGGTCATATAGCCACCAAATGCTGTAACAATATACCAAATAGCACTTGAGTTTTCCCTAAAGTTAGATTTATAAACTAAAACAGCAAAGACAGAAACAAAAACTAAAACCCTCAAAAAATACCATAGTGCAACAGTTTTTTTAGGACTATATAATTTATGCTCTGGATCAAGCTTTGCCATTCTTGTAAGTCTAGCCGTTTGCTTAACAAGTAATCCGTGATTCATAAGAGCGACTAAAGTACCTATTAAATAATAATCCCATTTTTGACCTGTAGCAGCAAGAATAATCGTAATTATACCAGCAACAACAAGAGTTATAGGCACAACAAGTAAGTCAATCTTTAGTTTCATTCTTCTTATCCTCATTAATTAAATATAGCATATAGGATACAAAAATTATTACTCCAATTATTACTCCGATTCCAGCGAATAATCCTGGAAAAATAGAGTCCTTATTAATTTTCATTCCTATAAAATAGCCCAAGACAGCAAGGATTATCATAGTTAGAATTCCTTGAGTAGCTAAAGCATATATTCTTGCATATTTTCCCATATATTACTTAGTTCCGAACAAACGATCTCCGCAATCTCCTAAACCAGGAACAATATAACCATCTTCATTTAATTTTTCATCTAATGCAGCTAAATAAATATCTACATCTGGATGATCTTCTCTTAATCTAGATACTCCTTCTGGAGCACCAACTAGACCAACATATTTTATATTTTTACATCCATTTGATTTAAGCATCGAAATTGCAGCACTAGCACTTCCTCCTGTGGCAAGCATAGGATCAACTAATAAAACAATTGATTCTTCGATATTTGAAGGAAATTTAGCATAATATTCATGTGGCTCTAAAGTTTCTTCATCACGATATAGTCCTACAAAACCAACCTTTGCAGTAGGTATCATGGCTCTTATTCCGTCTACCATACCTAATCCAGCTCTTAAAACTGGAACAATAACAATTTCACTTGCAAGCTCTTGCTGAATTGTTGTTGTAATAGGAGTTTCAATTTCAATATCCTGAAGCGGAAAATCCTTTGAAATTTCATAAGCCATCAATCCTGCTATTTCACTAATGTTTTGATAAAAATCTTTAGTTTTAGTATCTTTTCTTCTTACATTAGTTAATTTATGTTTAATTAATGAATTATCTAAAATTGTTACTGCCATTAGAATTCCTCCTCGTATTTTGAAATTTTATCAATTCTTCGTTTGTGACGTTCATTGTTTGAAAATTCTGTTTTTAACCATTCATCAATAATTTCAAATGCAAGAACCTTTCCTGTATACTTTGCAGATAAGGCTAGACAATTTGTATCATTGTGCTCACGAGTTAATACTGCAGCATCCTTATTAGAAACTAAGGCGCAACGAACACCCTTTACCTTGTTTGCAATAATAGACATTCCAATTCCTGTAAAGCAAATGACAATACCTCTGTCTACATTTTTACTTTGAACATCTTTTGCCACCTGATATCCATAATCTGTATAATCACAACTATCATATGAATAAGTTCCGCGATCAATAACCTCATGTCCATTCTTCTTCAAATGAGAAATAATATCATTTTTCAAATCTAATGCAGAATGATCACAACCAATTGAAATTTTCATTTATTCTACCTCGCTTTTCATAATATATGAATAAAAACATATAC
>JALEQD010000149.1 GCA_022768655.1 Anaeroplasma sp. | reverse complement strand
CAAAAAAAAGTAACAGTAACTAAATTAATTTGAATATATAATAATAAAGAGAGCTAATAAAAAGCTCTCTTTATTATTATATATGAAAAAATAGGTAACAATTTTATAATAATTTGGTCAAATATACAAATTGATATTATTTATTTTCAATTTTCTCAAATCTTTCTATTATTTTTGCAACAAGTGGGTGTCTTACAACATCACATGTATCGAACATAATATATCCTACTTCTTTTAATGATTTTAATATTTCAGCAGATATTTTTAATCCTGATTTTTTAGAATTAGGTAAATCAACCTGAGAAATATCTCCTGTTACTATCATTTTAGAATTAAAGCCTAAGCGTGTTAGAAACATTTTTAATTGATCAATTGTAGCATTTTGAGCCTCATCAAGAATAATAAATGCTTTTTCTAATGTTCTTCCTCTCATGTATGCAAGTGGTGCTATTTCAATAACCTGTCGCTCAATTAGGCTTGAAACCTGTTCCACACCAAGCATATCGTATAATGCATCATATAATGGACGTAGATATGGATCAACCTTTTCCTTTAAATCACCAGGTAAAAAGCCTAAGGATTCTCCTGCTTCTACTGCTGGTCTTGTTAATATTATTTTCTCAATATTACCTTTTTTAAGCATAGCTACAGCATAACATACTGCTAAATATGTTTTACCTGTACCTGCAGCACCAATAGAAAAAATAAGATCCTTTTTTTCTAATTCTAAAATATATTCAGCCTGCTTTAAGGTTTTAGCATATATAGGCTTGTTATGTAGATTATGAGCAATCGGTTTCCTATTATTTATAAAATTTATGTATTTTTCTTCTAAATTATCCTCAACAACCTGGCATAAATAAACTATATCTCTTTCAGATATATGCATATTCTTTTTTGATAAAGTAATTAAAATATTAATCAGTTTTTCTAGCTTTTCTAAAACTACTTCATCCTTAGCATCACATAATATTGCCTCACCATGAATATCAATATTACAATCGTACTTATCCTCCATTATTTTTAAATTTGAATTATTTATTCCTGCTATATTTTTTGCATCTGTTGGATTTTCAATACATACATTTAATTTCACTTAACAAAACTCCTTTATAAAACATATCCTATTGATTCTAATTTCTTTGTAATCAATGTTATTGAATATGTAGTATCATATTCAGAAACATTATATACATAAATATCAATTATTTTTTCTTTATCACTTTTTATATTATTATAAAAACTATCTTGAATAGTATTTATTGCTAGTATTTTGGCATCTTCCTCATTATATGTTTTAATTATATCATTTTTTTCTTCTTCTACAATTTCTTTAATATAAAAAATATCAAATAGATTAAATTTTGTTTTATATGTTATATCACTTAATAAATAATTACACTTCTTGTTAATATTGAATGTAAAACCAAAAATATCCAATTCACTATATTTTTCAAAATTACCAGTTTTAACAGTAATAGTTGTATTTTTATTAATTTCAATTGTAACCTTATCAAAAGTATAAGCATAAACTGTACCTTTAACAATAGGATTTCCAGTAACTAAAATATCTCCCTTTTTGACATATTTATTTTTAGATATTTCACCTTGTCCACTGGCAATATAAAAAGATTCAATTATACCATCCTTTTTTGCAACGATATTACCCTCTACTCCCTTTGTATCATATGGATAATTTTCATTATATGAATATATTTCCACATATATATTATTATTTTTTTCATATATATCGATAAATGGATATTCTATATATTCATTTCTAATTTCCATAGCTAATGTATTATAATCTATACTGCAAAAATCATAAAATAAAAAATGTTTAAATGTTTGTCTTATTTTTATATCTATTTTTTCATTTATTGGTGTATTTATATTAAATAAAATATCTTTAACACGATATGAATTTATATATAATATTGCAAATAAATATAAAATACCCATTAATAAAAGGTAATATTTTTTCATAAAGCTTTTAAATTTAATGGACAATGAGCTTTCAACATTATAATGATAACCACTTTCTTTAACAATATTATATGATCCTAGTTCAACATTAAATTCTACCATTTCTCCATCAATTGAAACATTTTTTGCAGAAATTCTATTGTGAAGCTTAAAAAAATCATTTTTATTCATTCTTATTTTGTATATCATTATTAAAATCTCCCAATTCTATTTTGAATATACTTCCTTTAATTACAATTTGATACTTATCAATAAAAATTATTTGCATATTGCTGCCATATATTTTTATATTTGACAAGCATATTAAATCATTATTCATTAAAATAATATCCCTATATTTGTCGATTGTTAAAATATTTTTTGCATAAGAAAAAAGCATTCTATCACCATTATAGTTTATGATAGAATGCTTAATAATTTTATTGTTATTTAAATATTCTTACTTTTAAAGCATAATCTTTCTTTAGTAACAGGATGTGTAAATGATAGGCTATATGCCTCTAAAGGAAATTCTAATTCATCTATTGATATTTTACTACCATATTTTTTATCACCATATAATGGATGATTTAGATAAGAAAATGATGCACGTATTTGATGAAATCTGCCAGTTTTTAAAAGTATATCAACATCAGTAACCTTTATGTTGTTAATCTCATAATTCTTTATAACTTTATATTCAAGTATTGCTTCCTTACCATTTGAACAAACATAAGCTTTACGTTCTGTTTCATTCTTTAAAAGCTTTAAGCATACAGTTTCAGTTTTATTTGATATTATTGTTCCTTCTACTGTTGCAATATATCTTTTTTCAAAATCATGGTTTAGTATTTGCTCATTTAATCTTTTTGCTGCCTTAGAGGTTCTTGCAAAAACCATTACACCGCTTGTATTAATATCAAGCCTATGTACCAATCCTAAATATACATCACCTGGTTTATTATATTTTTCTTTTATGTATTTTTTTAATAATGTCAGCATATCCTCCTTTGATGATGAATCCTTTTGAGATAATATGCCTTTAGGCTTAACACAAACAATAATATGATTATCTTCATATAAAATATTAATCATTTTGTATCACCGAATACTTTCTATAAATTAAATCTATTAGTTTTCTAACATCATCATCTAGAAATGCATTTCTATTATATATAATATAAATATTTTGAGTTGCTTTAAAATTCAACATTTCAATTTTCTTTAAACTACCAGCTTCAAGCTCCTTTAAAAATGCATCCTGATATACTATTCCAATACCATCAAATGATAGGATAATTTCCTTCATACAATCAATATCATTAGAATATATTATTGAATTATTATTAATTTTAATATTTTTATTAGAAAAAGCTTGAATTGAATCTTTATATAAGCCCGAATTTTCATCACCCAATACTAAAACTGATTTTGAAAATTCCTCTCTTGTAACTCTATTTTTTTTACTGTATTGACCATTTGGATTACATACTAAAATAATATCTGTTGTTGATAGTGCAAAGCTTTCAAAAATTGAAGAGTCAAAGGGCTCATCAATTATTGCAAAATCTAAGCTACCCATTGTAAGCATTTCAATTATATCCTTATAATCCTTAACATAAGTATTAATCTTTATTCTATTAGAATATAAAACATCTTTAATATGCTGATTTATCATACATTTTATCGAAAATGGTGTAAATGCAAGATTAATTTTTGTATGAGTATCTTGTTTTGATATAGCATTTTGAAATTGAGAATATTGGCTTTTAGCAGCCAAAGCATATTCTTTTAATAATATACCAGAATTAGTAAGATCAAAGCTTTTATTATCCTTAAATAACGTTATATTTAAATCCTTTTCCAAGGATTTAATATGATGCGTAACAGCTGGCTGTGTTATATAAAGTCTATTAGCTGTTTTAGTGTAATTTTTTTCTTCTAGTAATGTTAAAAATGTTAATAATCTTGTATCTATCAAATCAATCACCTATTATAAAAAAAATCTATTGTTTTTAAATATTATATAAATTATTTTTATAAATGTCAAATTAAAAGCCTATCACTAGGATAGGCAAATAATTATTTAAATATTTCATTTAAAATTTGAGAAATATGTGATACTGGAACGATTGTTAAAACATTTCTAACTTCCTCTGGAATATCATCAATATCTCTTTCATTTTCCTGTGGAATAAATATCTTTGTAAGCCCACTACGATGAGCAGCAATTGACTTTTCTCTTAATCCACCAATTGGTAAAACACTACCGCGTAATGTAATTTCACCTGTCATACCAATATGACAATCAACTGGTCGTTTTGATAATGCTGATACAAGCGCAGTTGTTAATGTAACACCGGCAGAAGGTCCATCCTTTGGTACTGCTCCTTCTGGAACATGAATATGTATATCATTTTTCTCAAGGAACTCTGATTCAATACCATATTCTTGAGCATGTGATTTAACAAATGAGAATGCAGCCTGTGCAGATTCCTTCATTACATCACCAAGCTTACCTGTTAAGACTAATCCACCTTTACCTGGATATGTTGTTACCTCAATATCTAAGGTATCACCACCAAAGCTTGTATATGCAAGTCCTGTAACAATTCCAACCTGATCAATTCCACGATTTTTATTATTTGTAAATTTAATTTTTCCAAGATAATCAGTTAAATTATCAACAGTGATTTCAACCTTTGTTACCTTTTCCATTAAAATTTTACGAACAGTTTTTCTACAAATACTAGCAATCATACGATTAAGCTCACGTACACCTGCTTCTCTTGTATAATTTTGGATTATTGCATACATTGCATCATCAGTAATTGAAATTTGATTTTCCTTTAAGCCATGTTCTTCTAATTGTCTTGGAAGTAAATGTTTAAATCCAATATTGAATTTTTCAATTTCTGTATAGCTTGATAATTCAATTATTTCCATACGATCACGAAGTGGAGCAGCTATATTAGATAAATCATTTGCTGTAGTAATAAACATTACCTGAGATAAATCATATGGTTCCTCTAAATAATTATCAGAGAAATATTTATTTTGCTCAGGATCTAGTACCTCTAGCATTGCAGCTGAAGGATCACCACGATAATCAGCAGTCATTTTATCAATTTCATCTAATAGGAATACAGGATTTACTGTGCCAGAATCCTTCATTCCTTTTAAAATTCTACCTGGTAAAGCGCCAATATATGTACGTCTATGACCACGAATTTCTGATTCATCACGTACACCACCTAATGATTGCTTAACAAATTTTCTTCCTAATGCTTCACTAATTGATCTTGCTAAAGAGGTTTTACCTACTCCAGGAGGACCTGCAAAGCATAAAATTGTTGATGGATTATGTCCTGTCATCATTTTAACAGCTAGATATTCAATAATACGATCTTTTACTTTTTCTAGGCCATAATGATTAGCATCAAGCTTTTTAGCAACATCATTTAAATCATCATTATCCTTGCTAGATTTTGACCAAGGTAATGAAACAATCCAATCTAAATAACTTCTAATCACACCAGATTCAGCCATTTGATTATTAGTCTGAGCATATTTTTGAAGCTCAGCCATTGCTTTATCATAAACATTTTTAGGTAGACCTGCTTCTTCAATTTGCTTTCTTAGATTTTCAACATCTTCTTCTTGTCTAGCCTTATCACCTAATTCATTTTGAATAGCCTTCATTTTTTCACGAAGATAATATTCCTTTTGTGATTCATCAATTGATTTTTTTACATCCTTATTGATTTTATTTTCAATTTCAACGATTTGCTTTTCGTGTTCAATATCCTCTAAAATCATTTCTAATCTTTTAGATACAG
This sequence comes from Anaeroplasma sp., assembly GCA_022768655.1. Taxonomy (GTDB): domain Bacteria; phylum Bacillota_I; class Bacilli_A; order Acholeplasmatales; family Anaeroplasmataceae; genus Anaeroplasma. The sequence continues at coordinate 9,026 of JALEQD010000149.1, read as the reverse complement.
ATAATTCTTCTAGATATCTATATTTTGATAAATTACTATTTAGCTTTAATTGATAAGCAATAACATCAGATAATATATCAGCATTTGTTCCATTTTGTAGCTGCTTAGCAATTTCTTCAGTAGAACTAACTAGTCCAACTGAGCCTCTTAAAATTTCGCTAGCAATATTTTTCATTAATGCTGATTCCATATCATCAGCATTTAAAATTGAAAATTGCTTTTCATAATTAACAACAAAATACGGATTTAAAGAAGTATATTCTAATACCTTTATACGATTTGTAACCTTAAACTTAACCTTATAATTATTATTAGGAAGCTTTAATTTTAAAGTAATTTTTGCTAAAACACCAATTGGTTCAATTTCATCAGGAGTAATATCATTAATTTGACTATCCTTTTGAATTAACAAAATAATATTTCCACCATACATTTTCTCTGAAGCCTCTAATGCCATTACAGAATTAGAACGACCAACTTCAATTCTAAATTCATTAGCCGGAAGTGGTACAACACCTCTTACAGCAATTGCAGGTAAAACAATTTTATTATTTTCTTCCATAGTTTACCATCCTTTCATCAATATTTTTACATTGACGTTTATAATATATACCATTTTTGGCACTTTTGCAAGCAGTTTGCCAAAAATAATTATTTTAACATAATTTCACAAAGTTTTTTTCTTAATATATCTTAATATATATATATAAAAAGAGCCTAACTTTTAATAACATAAACTTAGGCTCTAGTTTGTATTAAATTATAAATGATTATTAATTTTTACTTTTCAACTGCACTATTTAAAATTAAATCAATTAATGCCTTATAAGCTAAATCACTATAATACTTATTTAAGTTTTCCTTTAATAATACATCCTTTGATTTTCCAGAGTTATTAGCATCCTCTAAAGCCTTTGCTTCAATTTGTTCTTTAGTTGGAGTTAAATTCTCAACCTCAATAATCTTTGAAACAACAACGTTAAATAATGCTTGACGAGCACCTTGCTTACTAGTTTCTTCTTCGAAAACCTCTTTTGTTACATTCATTAATCCTAAGAATGTCTCAAATGGAATATTATACATCTTAGCTTGTTTTTCATATTGACCACGAATTTGCTTAACTCTTTCATCAATTAATGACTTAGGCATATCAACTACAGCGTTATCTAAAATCTTATTAATTAATTCATCTACCTGACGATCCTTCTCGCTTACAGCCTTCTTATCCTCAAGTTCTTTCTTCTTATATGCCTTTAATTCTTCTGAAGTATTTACACCTTCAATTTTTAAATTTTTAACATAATCATCAGTTAATCTTGGTAATTTTTCAGTCTTAACTTCATGAACTGTAACCTTGAATACTGCAGCCTTACCAGCTAAAGATGCTTCACCATAATTTTCAGGGAATGTTACATTTATATCCTTAGTTTCCTCTGCCTTCATTCCAATCATTTGATCTTCAAAGCCAGGAATAAATTGCTTAGAACCGATTTGTAATTCGTAATTATCTGCTTTTCCACCAGGGAATTCAACACCATCTACTGAGCCTACAAAATCAAATGTTGCATAATCGCCTTCTTCAATAACTTGTTCAGCCTTAAGAACCTTTTCAGCATCCTTCTTTTGGATAGCCTTAACAGCCTCATCTACTTCCTTCTTTGTAACATTTAATTTTTTAGCCTTAACTTCTAATCCCTTATATTGAGGTAAACTAACCTCTGGATAAACATCAAAAGTAAATGATACCTTGAAATCTTTACCTCTTTCAAATTTAGGTTCTGCTTCAACATTTGGTTCAAAATAACCACAAATTTCTTTTGCTAAATCCTTATCAGCATAAACCTCAGATGCCTTTTCATTGAAAATTACATTTAATGCATCTTCATATAAAGATTCAACTCCATAATTCTTTTCATATACTGATCTAGGAGCCTTACCTGCTCTAAATCCCTTAATTGTAACCTTAGCATTCTTTTTTTCGAAAGCCTTATCTAATGCCTTTTCAAATTCTTCTGCAGTAACATCGAAAACTGCTTTAACACGGCTATGTTCTAATTTCTCTGTAACCATATCTTAACACGCAGATTGAGATTTAATTTGGAATAATCTGCTCCTCCTAACTTAATTATTTAACATCTCTTAAAATTCCATAAAAAGCCGAATATTATTATACCATATTTTTTTCAAAAGTAAAGTTGTTTTGTTATTTAATAATACTATAAAAAATAAAAAAGAAAACACTACAATTTTATGTAGTGCTTAAATAAATTAACTTACTATACTACTATCTCTGTCATCATCGTTAACAGGAATAATATTAGGATCAATTTCATCGATTTTTTTATCTTCATCCTTTGCAGGAGTTTCAATCTTATCTTCTTTCTTTTTATCCTTTTTCTTTTCTTTTGGCTTAAATTGAGCTAGCTTTCTACGATACATAAAATATCCTCCACCAGCTTCACCACCAACAACTAATGCACCAATAAGTGCTATAATTGCTAAAGTAATAATTAATGTTTGTGCATTTAATGTTTTTGATAAGCATCCTAAAAGAACAGCTAATGATATACATACAGTTTGAATCCAAAATAAGCTTGGTCTTGTTTTTTCGCCATATAAAATTGTAACCCAATAATATCCAACAGCTAAAGTGTAAAAATAAATTACAAGAATATAAATAAATGCTGAAATATTAAATTTAGCAAACCATCCACCAGATACAGCATTTAATTGTTCCATCAATGGAGCATCTTGAGATACCTTACCATCAATTATTGCTTGAGTAATATCTTTAAGCTTATCCCAGTGAATAACTGCAGCTAATATTAAATATAAACCTATCACAAAATGAATTGATAATTGAATAATCATAACAACTTTAGCTTTATGAGATTTTGTTGTTTTAACAAGTGGTATTATTCTTATTAAGGTTGCAAAGGTAATAACAATACCTGCAACCATATAAACTGCACCTATTAATTCATCCTTGTAGATAAACATTAAAATTCCAAATACTAATAATATCGCAAAAATCAAAATTTTAATTATGAATTTATACATATTAAACGTTGCAACAACGCCTGTTTCTTTTCTTCTTTCCTTCTTTTCCTTTTTTGCTTCAGCCTTTTCTTTAGCCTTTTCTTCCTTCTTTTGTTCTTCTTCTTTTTCTTCGATTTCCTCAGGAAGTAAGTCATTATCATCTAAAACCTTATCTTCTTTATCCTCAATAGATAAATCTTCAACTTGTTTTAAATCATCATCAAGTGTATTATTTTCATCTATTTCATTTATATCTTTTTTCTTTTTATTAAATAACATAGCTATATCTCCTTAAAAATATAAGATTTCTTAAGTATTATTATACAATATTAAAAACCTATTATCAATTGAATAATTCACATTTTTTATCAGGTGAAATTGAATATGTAAAATGCTTTCATAATAATTATATTTTTTTAATTACAATAATTATGATATAATTTTTCTAAAGAGGTGTTAAAAAATGAATTTTATATTTATTTCTCCAGCCTTTCCAAAAAATTATTATAATTTTTGTGATAGACTTAAAAAAAATAATGTTAATGTTTTAGGTATTGGTGATACACCATATAATGAATTAAATCAAAATGTAAAAAATTCTCTTACAGAATATTATAAGGTTAACTCATTAGAAAATTATGATGAGGTTTATCGTGCAGTTGCATTTTTTTCATTTAAATATGGTAAGATAGATTTCTTAGAATCAAATAATGAATATTGGCTAAGACAAGATGCTAAATTAAGAACGGATTTCAATATTACTGGAGAAAAATTTGATGATGTTGTTTCATTCACATCAAAAAGCAATATGAAGGAATTTTATAAAAAAGCAGGAGTTCCTGTTGCTAGATATAAATTTTGTACAAACCTAGAGGAAGACTTAAAGTTTATAGATGAGGTTGGTTATCCTGTTGTTGTAAAACCAAATGTTGGTGTTGGTGCAGCAGCAACTTATAAAATTAAGAATTATGAAGATTTAAAAAGATTCCATGAAAATGGCTTTCAAGTAAGATATATTATGGAAGAATTTATTGAAGGAGATATTACTTCTTTTGATGGAATCTGTGATTCAAATTCAAATGTTGTATTTTGTGACAATGAGGTATTCCCTCCTTCAATTATGGATATAGTAAATGAAAATCTTGATTTATCATATTATGTTAATAGAATTGTACCAGATGATATTTATCAAATTGGTTCAAAGGTATTAAAGGCATTTAATATAAAATCACGTTATTTCCATTTAGAATTCTTTAGATTAACAAAAGATAAAAAAGGATTAGGAAAAAGTGGTGATATCGTAGCCCTAGAGGTTAATATGAGACCTCCTGGAGGATATACTCCTGATATGATAAATTATGCTCAATCAGTAGATACATATCAAATCTATGCTGATATAATGTGTTATGATGAAATCAGAAATGTTAGTCTTGATCATCCAAAATATTATTGTGTATATGCTGCAAGACGTGATAGATTGTCATATAAATATGATGCAAATGAAATTTCATTAAAATATAAAGAAAATATCAAAATGCATGAAAGAATGAGTGATGTTTTTGCTGGAGCAATGGGAAATGAATTCTTTATTGCAAAATTCGAAGATTTTGATGAAATGCAAAGTTTTAGAACAATGGTATTAGAAAAAAAATAAGCATTTTATTCATAGCTATAAAACTACGATAAAAAGCTTATTTTCATTCAAATATGTAATTATAGGAGGGAAAATCCCTCCTATTTTTTATAGTATAAAATAATTTAACATAGTAAAGTTTTAAAATATACCAATTGCTGCACAAATTAAAATAATGATAAATAATGATATTGCAGAAAATGCACTAGTCCATACTACAATTTGCCCTGCAAGCTCTTCATCCTGATTCATTTGAGCAGCCATAGGAGCACTTGAAACAGCAATTGGTGTACCAAATAAAGCTATTAATATCGCAAATTCTGTTGGTGATTTAAATCCAATAAAATATGCAATCACTAAGAAAATTAAAGGTGTAATAACTAATCTTAAAACTACAGATACTGTTAATTGCTTCCATAATTTTTTTACTGCTGTAAACTTAAATCTTCCACCAAGAATTACTAATGCTAAAGGAGTAGCAACATTACCTAAGGATTCAATTGTTGAATAAACAAATTTCATACCTTGAGTTGATGCATTTTTTCCATGGAAAAAATTATTAACTGCTTCTATTCCAATTAATGAATTAATTCCACAGAAAATTAATCCTAAAAAAACTCCAATAATTAGAGGATTAGTAACTATTTTATAAAGTGTATTCTTAATATTAATCTTTTGACCATCCTCATGATCATACATTGTTAATGCAATAACTGCTAGTATATTAAAAAGTGGTACACTTACAGCGGCTACAATCGCTGCCTGTGCTTCTGCTTCACTTCCACCTAGCATAGTTGCAAGTGGAATACCAATTATTGCATAATTTGATCTAAATGATGCTTGAACAATAACACCTTTTTGTTTTTTGTCTGGAAAAAATAATGCTACTACTACGCCAATACCAAATAAAATAAGTATTGCTATAGCAACAAAACCAATAAATTTCATATCTAAATTAGATAAATCTTTTAAATACAAGCTTTTAAATAAAAGAATAGGAATAAATACTGTAAAAACAACTTTATTTGCTTTTGCTAAAAATTCATCGCTTAAAAAATTAATTTTTCTTAAAAAATAGCCTAATAATATTGGTATTAATATAGGTAATATTGCATTTAATGTAAATAATAAATTACTCATATTTATTCCTTCTTTCTATTATTGAAATAATTTCCATTTTTTAATTTATCACTTTTATATAGTTTAGTCAAATTGTAATCGTTTTATACGGCATATAAAAAAATTAAAGTATATCAGTCGATACACTTTAATCATTAGAATCTTTTTTTAATTCATTAATCTTCTGTTTATACTTTATTATATGAAGTAATAAAATTATAGAATAAATAAGCAAAACAAAAAAGAAAAAACAATTAACATAATAAGTCATATTCTCTTTAGAACCTAATATTGCCTTCTTATAAACATAATATCCAAAAAATAAAATAGTAATTATAGCAATTATTATCGATGTAAATCCTGTAATAAAATTTAATTTTTTTAATAATTTATTAAATTTACTACAAGTATTAGTTTCTTCATTATTTTTATCGTTCTCGTCACCATAATATAAATATTCCATTGATACATCAAAATATTCACATATTTTTATAGCCTTTTCAACATCAATATTGAATTTGTTCTTTTCTATTCTTGATAATGTAGCTCTAGTAACTCCAATATATTGTGCTAATTCTTCTTGATTTACTTTTTTAGTTATTCTTAATCCTTCTATTCTACTTCCTACTGACATATAACACTCCAAAAATAATATAATTATTATGAATAATAATAGTAATCAGAGGTAACATTAGCTGGTTGACTATTATCTCTTACAAAAACGACATAACATTTGTAATAATATCCATGTTTACCTATTGATTTTACATATAAGCTTTCTCCCATATTTAAATCACTGCATTGAGAAGAAGCTTCTAAATTCCAGTTTTCTAATGATTGATCATTTGTAGTTGAAGAATATAAATAAACATTTACAACAACAGTTGAAAATCCTAGCGTAAATTCATTTTTTGCAACTCCAACTATTTCTCCATTTTCTTCATATATATTCGAGGAAATTCTTGTAATAAGGCCCCTAGTTTCAGCAGCTTCGACAGTTAAATTATTTCCTACAATAAAATATAAACATACAGAAATAACAATCAACAATAATTTTTTAAATAGAACTTTCATTAATATCTTTCCTTTTATTTCTTAAAAAATGTATAAAATATATAATTAGATACGGAAAATAAAGAATTAGCATCCACAATAAAAACTCTAATGTTCCAAATGAATAAGCACTATTATTATTATTTACTAAATCACTAATAAAGCCACCACCTGTAATAGCAACAGCCACAAGCATAATACAGAATGTTTGTATCATTAATGCTAATTTAAATTTATATGAAAATAAAATATTATTTTTCTTTTTATTATCAACGCTGTTCATTTTTTTACTATTTGAATTTTTACTTTTTTTATTTTTCTTTATTACTTCCTTACCATAGTATAAATAATTAAAGGAAACATCGAAACATTCACAAATTTTTCCAAAAGAAACAAAATCTATAGTTGTTTTATCATTTTCAATTTTTATCATTGTTGTTCTACTTTTTCCAATAATACTTGCCAATTCCTCTTGTGATATATTATTTTCTTTTCTTAAAGAAACAATTCTTTCTCCCAAAGTCATTACTATTCTCCTACATATATAATTATTATATTTATTATTTAAATTATAAAATATTCTACATTATATGACAAGAAAAAGATACTAAAAACTGACAATTTATTAGCATCTTTTTCATAGTTAGACACTTAAATTATTTAATTATCTTCATCAATATTTTCTTCAATGACATTAATTTTTTGAATTTTATTTGTGACCTCATAGAAACTAATATAAACTGTTTTTGTCTGATTACAATTTTAATGGAACCGTGGACAGTAGTGATATTCGCCACAAAATAATATTCGATGATTCTAGTATTTTCATAGTCTGGTTCAACATTTATTGTTGTAGGAATTGCATTTGAATTCATTACAATATGAGTAGAAAAATCATATCTATTAAATTGTTGAACATACATTCTTGTTGTCATATCAGAACTAGAGCTATCTGTAGCTATAGCATTAGATGGCAAGTATTCAGAGAAAATTGAATCTATGTCCTTTTGAGCATAAATTGGAAAACTCACATTTTGATTAAACTGGTATGGAGCAATACCAAATGTAATGAAATTTTCAGGTACTGATATACAATCATAATATGTTACACTAGTTTGACCAGAATCAATTCTAACAGCGTTACCTGAACGTAAAAATTCCACATTAGTAGTTGTTTCAGCATCTGTAGTCGTTCCATACCACTCAAATGTATGAAACCAACCATTCTTATTAAATGGGCTTTTCATTTTAGTAATTAATGCAGAATTGGAAGCACTTGTTCTAGCTTCAACATTAAAGCTTAATGATAAGCTTAATAATGTAAAAATAGAAAATATTAAATACTTTAGTTTTTTCATTTTATACTGTATTTATAATCTTTAATTTGAAACATAGCTATGTTCTATCTTCATTATAATTTAAAATGATAAAAAATAAAGATTAAAAAACGTACATCTATGTATAAAATAAGTACACTGTTGTATAAATTAGGTACATATTAAAAAAGCCTCCATAATTACTTATGAAGGTAAATGATTAGTATATATATTTTGATATTTTTTTATAGGTATTAACACCTAAATCTAAAATATCCATATCAAAATTAAAATTACTTGAATGCAATAATGGTGTATCTCCACACCCTAATAAAAAGAAAAGAGATGGAAATTTTCTAGTATAACATCCAAAATCCTCTGCTTGTAAAAAAGGATTATTTAATTTATTAATATCAATGATATTTTTATATTCATCAAATAAAAAAGGATCATTATTAACACTTGGATATAAAGCATTAATAGATAAATTAATCTTAGCTTTATAATCATCCTCAAGCTCTTTTATAAGTCCATTTAGCTTTTTAACCATTGAATCAAATACTTGATCATCAAAGGCTCTCATTGTAGCTTCTAAATGAGCATCCTTAGAAACTGCATTTCTTACTGTACCACTAACTAGCTTACCAAAATTAATTAAGTGCTTTTCTTCTATTTTAGCGCATATCTCATAAAATTTAAGTATTAAGTTACAAGCAACAAGAAGTGCATCAATACCCTCACTTCTATTTGCTGCATGACATGTCTTACCAATAATATCAATATTAACCTCTGCTGAGGTTGCAAGCATACCATTTGGCATTGAAAATATCTTACCTTTATCAAGATTTGGCCATATATGCATACCA
>JALEQD010000218.1 GCA_022768655.1 Anaeroplasma sp. | reverse complement strand
TGCTGCTGCTGCGCTACCGTAGGTGTTTCCAGCTGCATCGAAGTGTGCCACTGCATAATGGAAACCTGCGCTTGTTACTGTTTCTGCCAAGTTTTCGCCAACTGCGATTGGAGTATGTTCGGCATAGAATGTCATTGTGATATATCCTTTGTCGTCAACGGTGTACTTCGTGTCATTGCTGCCGATGAAGTCCATATTGCCGGGGGTGCCGTTGAGAGTGAGAACCTTTTCGCCGTTGCAGTAGACATAGTATCCGGCACCCGTCACAGCCGACATTTGCGGCTTGAACTTAACCTCGTTGCGGAACAACTCAGTTTCGGCGCAAGTGGCTACGTCAGGTGTGCCTGAGCGGTGTACCGACACCGAGGTGTTGCCCACCTTCGAGTTAACAATCTTCACGATGTTCGATTCCACTCTCTTACCGTCGCCGAGTTCGAGCACAAGCTGATATTGCGCATCGTATTTCTCACCTGCGGCAGTGGTCACATCATCTTTAACCTTTCCAATAGCGTTAATCAATGCATCAAGCGACGATGTGCCATATGTTGCACAAGAAGCAAATGCAATAACTTCTTCGGATTTGTTACCTTCAGCATCGAAAGTGGTGCAGACCAAGTTCAAAACGCTTTCCGTGCCAAGTGTTGGGTCTCCTGTCGACGTAAGCGACCTGCCGGCAGTGAGCGTATTAACGAAAAGGTTAGAACCTTCGTTGTAATTGTCGACATCCATTGTACCCGGAGTGTACTTCGATGTGCCACCGGCTTCAAGGGTGAGCTTAAATGGAGTGGTGCCAGGGATATTAACGGTGATGTCATTTGAAACGGTGGTCGACATCACGGTGTCGTCTGCCTTTCGAACCTCCGACACTATGCGATAGTAAACGGTATAACCAATCTTCTTGGTGGTTTCGTTGAAGTCGGGAAGTTTATTGTCGGTGAATACTTTATCGGTACCCAATGCCACATTATTTCCTAACACATCCTTTGTGCCAATTGTATCCCACTTGGTTTTGTCGTAAGAGCGCTGAATAATAAAGTGCTCTTTCATTGTGTCATAGCTTGTATTAGTCAATTGCGAAGCAAAGCGGTCGAACGAAGTTCCCCAATCAAGGTCAACGGTATAGTAGCACTTCATATCGCTTTCCGATGGAGGCGTTGCTGGAGGATTCAAAGTAGACGATATGCTACCTGCCTCATCTATTTCACCCAACTTTATGCGATAGAAGAACACATAAGGCTCATTGTGGGCAGGGACTGTGATGGTTGTTGTACCCTCCGAATAAACATTAATAGAAGTAGTATAATCCCAAGGTTGACTTGTAGTATAATAATACTTAGTTGAAGATGTAGCGTAT
>JALEQD010000126.1 GCA_022768655.1 Anaeroplasma sp. | reverse complement strand
AATTTCCTATTTCAGAAAAAACTGACTGAATATCATTTGTAGAAAATAAAATAATAATAACTACAATTGAAACAATAAGGAAAAATATTAATTTTGGCAATAAATCCTTTAATATTTTTTTCATTTTTTAATCTCCTAGTTCGTATGACATATTGTATCATAAATATATTAATAATACAAATTCAATGTCAATTACGGTAAAAAAATGAAAAAAACAGTTAAAAAAATAAAAAAAGCCTTTTTTAAGGCTTAATTCATACATTAATTAATGATGTAATGCAACTGATACAATTACTAATACGATAAATAAGAAAGCAATAACAGCTGTGCTTCTTTGTAAAAATAATTCAGCACCACGTACCTTTTGATCTTTAAATAGGTCTGACTTACTTCCGTTAAATGCATCATTAATGTCATCCTTTGATTCTTGAAGCATTACAATTACAATTAACAATAATGAAACAATAAAAATAAAAATATCTATAATATAATTTTGCATAAATAATCTCCTATTCCAATAAATACAATTTATTATACCCAAATAAATTACAAATTACAAGATGTAAATTAGTTTTCTTTTATTACATCTAATATTAAGCTAGGTTTAACCTCAATATCATTAATTAAATATGCTTTAATAATCATATCAATCACGTTATCAACATTCTCTATATTTGAGTGTATTGTGGCAATCACATCACCAACATTTACCTTATCGCCAACCTTTTTTGCTAAAACAATACCGACTGTATGATCAATTTTATCTGACAATTTAGCTCTACCAGCACCAAGCATCATTGCTGCATTTCCAATTTCTAGCGCATTAATATGATTAACATATCCTTTAACATTTGATTTAATTTCATATACATATTTTGCCTTTTTAAATAAGCTAGGATTAAAAATATATGATTCATCACCATTTTGAGCATGCACAAGTTTAGCTAATGTTTTTAATCCTTTTCTATTTTCAATTTGCTGATTAAATAATCTTTTAGCATCCTCTAAATTATCAACTAATCCAGAATCTAAAATTAATTCTGATGCGATTCTTTCACATAATAAAGTAAAATCCTTTGGTCCATTACCATTTAACGTATTAATTGCTTCTATAACCTCTAAGGCATTACCTACAGCATTTCCTAATGGTTCATCCATATTAGTTAAAACCGCGGTCATTTTTTTATTGCAATTTTTACCTATTTGAACCATCAGCTTAGCTAGCTTTGTTGCATCCTTTACATTTTTCATAAATGCACCACTACCAACCTTTACATCTAAGCATATAACATCCGCACCTGATGCTAGCTTCTTAGACATAATTGATGATGCAATAAGCGGTATAGATTCAACAGTCGCAGTAACATCACGTAGGGCATATAGCTTTTTATCTGCAGGAGCTAAATCCTGTGTTTGTCCAATTAAGGCAATACCTATATCATTTACCTGCTCAATAAATTCTTCCTCTTTTAAGCTTATATTGTACCCAGGAATTGATTCAAGCTTATCTAATGTTCCACCTGTATGGCCTAATCCTCTTCCACTCATTTTAGCAAATTTTATTCCTAATGATGCAACAACAGGGGCAACAACTAGGCTAGTCTTATCTCCTACTCCACCTGTCGAATGTTTATCTACCTTTATTCCTTTTATTTTAGATAAATCTAGAACATCACCACTATTTAGCATTGCTAAAGCTAAATATGTTGATTCTAAATCAGTCATTCCATTAAAATATACAGCCATAGTAAAGGCAGACATTTGATAATCTTCAATATTACCTTTAGTATATCCATCAATTAAAAAATCAATTTCTTCTTTAGATAATTCTAAATTATCTCTTTTTTTCATTATAATATCTACTGCTCTCAAAATTAACAACTCCTATTTGTAAGTATTATTTAATTAAATTATATATTCCTAATATTTCAACTAATACTCTACATTCTTTTTTCAAAATATCTGCTATTTCATCAAGCCTATAAATTTGAGAAGGACTTAAGCTACATTCAAAAAAGAATTTATACTTACCCATCTCTGTTTTCATAGGTCTAGACATTATAGCATTTAAATTTATATCATATTTATGGAATTCCTTTAATATAACATACAATAAACCAGGATAATCATCTAATGCGGTCAAGACAATAGAAGCATTTACTTTTGAATTATAGGTTATATTATTGGCATCCTTTTGCACAATAAAAAATCTAGTTTCATTTGCTTTAGAATCAGCCACATGAGGAATAATTAAAGAATAATTATATTCATCTAATATATGCATTGGAACAATGGCAGCAAATCCATTTTTTTCATTAGAAAGCCTCAAAACACTTTCCATATTACTTTGAGTAGTAATAACGTCAAAGCTATTATTAGAAATAAAATCAAGACATTGTCCATATGCTTTAAATTGTACAAAGCATTTTTTTACATCATTTATACTTTTTTCGTTAGTCACAAAAGCAAAATCAATTTCAAGCTTAGTTTGTGCCACTATATGAAGTTTTTTATTAATTATTTGATCCATGCTTTCAATAACAAATCCATCTAAGGTATTTTCAAATGGTAATATCGCAATTGTATTATCATCAATTGCATTGCTTACCTTTAAAATACTCGGATAATATAATATTTCTAAATCTAGATTGTTTTCATTTATATATTTTTGGCATGCAATATCAGAATACGTCCCCTTAGGACCTAAAACAGCAATTTGCTTCATATATTTCTCCTTCATATAATGGAATCATTTGATAATCTTTTTCTTTATCAAAAAAATACACACTATTTGTTTTATTTTCTTTTATTATATAATATTTATTTCCATCAATAAATAAACATGTATTATCTTCAATTCCAAATGAATTTAAAGAATATTTTTTTACCATATCATTATAACAGATTAAATCTTCATTATTATAATGTGGACATATTGTAATATTTAAATATCCTAAGCATTCAACCATTTTGTAATTCCACATATGACTGTTATCATAATATGCGTATTTATCTCCCATACTACTTTTTGTATATAGCATAGCTCCAGCTGAAACACCACAAAAAATCTTACTAGAAGATAAATATTTACTCAAAATAATATCAAGCTTATTATTTTTAAATATTTCAACCAAATCATCACAATGTCCGCCACCAACATAAAAAATATCAGCCCAATCTAAATCATTTGAAAAATCATCTAAATCATACGATTTCATTATCCTAACATTGCAAGATAAATTTTGTATTAAGGCATTAAATTTTAAAACACTCTTATTTATATCATTTGTGGCAGCAAATGGGCAAAATAATACATTAGGCTTTTCTTTTTTTGTTAAAGAAATAATTTTTTGTTCAATTAAATTTTTGGAAACATCCAAATTACTTCTTCCTCCAATTAGTGCAAAAATTGCCATATGAATCACCTACTTTTTGTATGCTTCAAGTCTATAAATTGGTCCAAATTTACTCCATTTATCTTCAAATTCAGTTGTAATATTAAAAGGATATTTTTCATAATCCTTATGTAGGTCTAAAGAAATATGCTTTAAGCCATATCCATTTTCATTAAAGGATTCCAATGAAAATTCAAATAAACCTCTATTATCTGTTTTTTGATGTATTTCACCATTACTAGATAATATCAATCTATATTGATCTAAAAAAATCTTTGAGGTTAATCTTCTTTTAGCATGATGATTTTTAGGCCATGGATCTGAAAAATTTAAATATATTCTTTCAACCTCACCCTTATCAAAATAATTACTTATTTCGTTAGCATCAATTATTGTTATTCTTAAATTAGGAATATCATATTCATTAGCCTTTTCTGATACACGTAATAATACAGAATCATACTTTTCTATCGCAACATAATTTATGTTTGGATTCTTTTTGGCAAGTTCCATCATAAATTGGCCCTTACCACAGCCTATTTCAATATGAATTGGATTATCATTATTAAATACAGATTTCCATCTACCCTTATAATTGTTTTCCTTATCAACAAAATATTTAGTATCTGCCTTTAGCTTTTCATAAGCGTTCTTTACTTTTCTTAATCTCATAATTATTTACTTAATTCATATATGGATTTTATATATATTTTCATTGCAATTTTAAAATCCTCAATATACATATATTCATCCTTTATATGACATACATCCTCTCTTCCTGGTAATAATGCGCCAAATGCAATTGCATTTTTTAGCTCACGTGCATATGTTCCTCCACCAATTGTAATTGGCTTTGATTCATAATCTCCCGTTGTTTCCTGATAGCTTTTTAATAATGTTTTAACCAAGCTTGAATTAGGATCAACATAATGTCTTTTTGATGTTGATAAAACATTAACCTTATATCCATATTTATTTGCAGCTAAAGTTGCTTTAGAACTAACAACATCAAGCTGAGAATCAATAGGCACACGACAATTAACACCAATTCTAAAATTATTGTTTTCAACCATAAAAACCGCAAGGTTAGAGGTTAATCCCTTCATGTCAGGATCATAGATATAATATCCTATTTTTTCACCCTTTGTATCATTAATAAAATATTCATCCATAAATGAAGCAAGCTTTGAATTTGTATATTTTTTCAAAAATTCAAACATACGATAACATGCATTTATACCGTTTTCTGGGCACATAGCATGAGATGCTACACCTCTCATAATATATGTATCTTCATCAATTTCTCCATCATAGCCTGTTTCAGACAGAAATTCCATATATTCCTTTTTAAGATCAATTTTAAGCTTCATCTTTGCTAAAGATGGTACAACATTATACCTATCACCACAGACAAATTCACTAATAATATCATCTGCTATTCCAACAATATCATAGCTAATCATTCCCTTTTCACCATATATACCTGGGAAATCAGCATCTGGTGAGAAGCCTAATGTAGGTATTTCCTCTTTACTTAAATAATGATGCATACATCTACTTCCAGATTCCTCATCACAGCCGGCAATTAATCTTACACGGATATTTGGCTTAAAGCCTAAATCCTTTAATATTTTCATTGCGTAATATGAAGCAACTAAAGGTCCCTTATCATCAACTGAACCTCTACCAAACATTTTTCCATCTCTAATATCTAATTTAAATGGGTCACTTGTCCATTCCTCTTTATTTACTGGTACAACGTCAAGATGAGCTAATATGCCCAATATATCATTACCAGTACCAAATTCTATATGACCAGCATAATTATCAACATTCTTTGTAACAAATCCATCCTTTTTAGCTCTATTTAATAGGTATTCTAATGCATCCTTATTTGCATTACCAAATGGTGCGACACTATTCTCCTTATATTCATCTAAAACAGATGGAAAAGATACTAGTTCCTTTAGCATTTTGATTGCATCATCTAAATTACTATCAATTATTTTATCTATATTTGATAACATTTTAACCTCCAAAAATGAAAACAAAATAAACCAAGAGATTTATTTTGTCAAAATAATTATATAATTAAATTTCCTTACCTAAATTCAATTCAATAATTTTATTTGCGATACCTTCTATTGCCTTTTTTTCATCATTTCCATCAGCAATAACCTCTATTACGGTACCACTATAAATACCTAATGACATTACTCCCATAATCGATTTAAAATCAACCTTTTTTTTCATTGCTGATAAAAAAATATCACAATCATATTCCATTGCTTGATTTACAAGTATTGTTGCTGGTCTAGCATGTATACCTGATTCATTTGTTATTTTAAAACTTTTCTTTTCCATAAATAACCTCCTAAACTATAAACGCTTTTTCATTTCCTTACATATTAATTCAGAATCTAATTTATATAATGTTTTAATAACATTTCCAGTAACAAAAACACCCGAGGCTGACTTTTCCTTTATTGCATTTAAATCAACAGTATCAATATCAGAAACTGTTATTTTTAATCTACCATTATCAACTGTAATATTATTTATATTTTCTTTATTACCATAATATTTTATTAATTCGTTAATAAAATCATCATTAACATTTATCCTAGTATTCTTTTTCTTTTTAGTAAGAATAACTACAACAATCACAATAGAAATAATAATAACAGCTACACATATTGCAAGAATCAATGGAAATAATGATATTTTTGCACCACTATCCATATTTTCACCCTCTTTTTCAGTATACTTAATTATATGATTTTTTAAAATATTTTACAAGAGAAACAAAAAAATAAAGCGACATTTGTCTTTGCTTTTAGTTTATTTTTAACATAAATTAAGATGGGAGGTGAAATTAATGAAAGAAATTACTCCTTTAGAAGCAACGTGTGACTGTAATGTTATTAAGGATACAATTTGTAAAATTGACAAATTACAAAAGGATGCAGTAGCAAATACATTGTCTGATAGATGTATCACATGTGAAACTTCCCTATTCACAAATGCATATAACACTATCCCAATAACATTAAATACATGCTGTGGTAACATGATTACAGGTAGATATAATTTAGGTGGAGATCCAAGTCAATATTTTAGAGTTGAAAATATTCGCTGCAAAAGATTTGCAACTCTTAGAATCTTAGCTTTAGAAAACACAAATGAAAATCCTAATCAACCAAATCAAGATTTATATGGAACAAATTACACTATGATTGTAGATTTAGATTGTGTAGGTTCAGTACAATGCTTTGAACCAATAAATGTTGAAATATGTAGTCAATCAATCGAAAAAGATTAAGAATCATCTTAAGTTTAAGATGATTTTTTTTAATAAAAAAACTGTTAATAAATATGGTCTACTTCCATAAATATTAACAGTAATTAATTATTCAAAATTAAAATCATTAAATAAATAAATGAATAGCTTTTCAATACTAATAGTAGTTGTACCAGGTTGATAGAAGCTTTCTAATTTAGAATCAGAATTCTTTGATGAATCAACCAGTAATTCTCCTTTATTATATACAGCAATAACTAAAGATGAATTATCAACACCAGCAATAGTCTTAACACCAAGCTTTGATTGTACATCCTTGCGTGAAGTACTAGATGCATAATAAGCTGTTGCATCTAAAAAATAAATTGTTCCTTTAAAGCTATGATAATCTGCTTGCTCCTGAATAGATGAAATTTGGCTTACTGCTGTTGAAGATTTTGAACAGCCAATAACCAAAACAAATGTTTCATCATTATCAATTTTTTTAACTGCTTCGTCTAAATTTATAGATGTAAAAACATTTTCCTTTTCAATTACAGCTCCAGCCTCATGCCAATCATCATAAAAACTATATGCACAGCCAGTTAGTTGAACTAAAGCAAATAATGAAACTAACATAACTGATAAAAACTTTAATATTCTTTTCATTTGTTCCTCCATAATGCATAAATGCTTATTTATTATAAAATAAAATAGCTTTTATTTCAAGCAATTTCACTCAATTGGCAATAAATATTCTCCTCTATAATTTGAAAAAGCATCATCTGGATATTTTTCATATTTTGTTGGCTTTGTAAATTTAGAAGCCTTATATATCCACATTTGATTTAAATCCCAGCAAATTATCTCATCAATTCCATCATTATCTATATCAAAAACCTCTGAGCATAAGGTAGGATGTCCATCATTTGGAAACAATACTACCTTATCTAAATCATAATCTAGAAGCCCACCATCCTCTGAGCTATTTGATAAAATAAGAATATGATTCCCATCATAATTTACTGGAGTAATTATATTACCATTTGAGCGTTGCTCCATTTCCTTTATTAAATTACCCTCATAATCATATAATGCTATAATTCCATCACTACCCCAAAACGCAGTAGCACATATTTGAAGTCCCTCTATATTTGGATTGTATTTTGCAACTGATACTCTTTGAGCATGTCCAATCTCGTTATGCTTATAAATCGAACCATCCATATTAACAATATTCATACCCTCATTACCAGATGCAAGCACCAATCTTTTTGGATGATCCTTGTGTAATCTGGCATAAATGATTTCATCAGTATGATCAGAATTCATCGGAAGAGAAAAAATCATTTTACCATCATGATCAATCAAATCATAGCCAACAAACATTTCATCCCTTCCATCATTATCAAAATCGTAAATATATGGAAAATGACCAGTATTTTTGTGATTATATCGCCACATAACATTCATATTTGTATCGATTGCCCAAACATTTTGATATCTGTCCTTAATGATAAAATCACCCTTATAGCCTAGTCCTTCAAAATCAGCAACCCTAATCGCATCAACATTTAATCTATAAAATGGTTCTTTCTTTACTAATGGATCATTTTGGACTACTAAAGTAGGCATTGATTTAATTTTTTTACCAGTTAATAAATCAATTATCACTATCTCAAAATCCATAGAATAAATTACTTCTAATCTTCCATCATTATTGATATCAGCAATTTGAAATGGCAAATCACAAGAAATCAATGTATTATCTACACTATTATTCGCTTCCCCAATTTGCCATAGTACACTCCCATCAAGCCTAAAAGCTGTCATGCATGATAATCTTGCAAATGAATCTCTAATCATTCTTTTTTGATGCTGAGCAAGAATAAAAATAGGTTCATTATCAACAATCGCAATTCTTAATTGTCTACCACTTCCAAAATTTTTTAAATCAATTTTGTTAATACATTTTAATTGTGGATAATTTTTTCTCTTATTTTCAATTCTTTCTTCTTCTTTTTTCTCATTTTCTATATGCTTTTGATAATTATCTGTTGACATAGATATCACTAAATCAGAATATCTACATGCACTTTTACTAACAAAGGCAAAATATTTACCAATCTTGTAATCAATATTTGCCTCAATCACAATCTTATCATCTAATCTTACGATTGTTTTTTCTCCAACATCAACAGAAATATGGTATGTTTTAGTATCATCAAAATCAAAATAATTCTCTTTTATAATTGTAAAATCCTCTTGATTTCTTTTATATAATGCTATTTTATTTTCCTTAATACCAACAGCATAATAATTTCTAGATGTAGTATAAGAAAAGGCAATTCCACTATAATTATTGATTTCGAATACTCTTATATCAAAATCAATTGTATATTCAGAATATATTTTCTTTTTATGGACAAGACAGCAATAAACATTTTTAAATGCGCCAGTTGAGTTATCACCACGATTTTGTTCTAAATATCTTTTTCCATTTTGTGATGTAACAAGCCAGCTTCCATCTAAGCTACGCCATTGATGAAGTGAAATAGGATCATACCAATTACCATAATTACCTGGTTTCTTCAAATAGTGATATTCACCCAAGGCAGTATGTCCTCTATCGTATGGAAATTCATTCAAATCTAAATCAGTAAAATCTTCTTTAATTAATATCATATTTATCAAACTCCTTTAGTATTCCTGATATATCTGAATATATAGGAACATTTGCTTTTTTTAGTCTTTCAATTGACTGATGTCCACATGAAACCAATCTACAAGAAACACCCATTGCTAAAGCAACCTCATAATCATGAAGTGTATCACCAATAAAAACTGTTTCACTTAAATTTAGACTATTTTGCTCAATAAATCTTTTTGCAATATCAATCTTTCCACCTGCATGAATATTATCTATTCCTAAAATATCATCAAAATAAGAATCAATCTTAAAATGCTTACACTGCTCTAGCAGATTGTTTTTTTCGCTAGCAGAAAGAATAAATACCCTTACTCCTTTTTCCTTAAGACATTTTACAGTATCAATGACACAGGGAAATAAAGAGCATTTTAGGCTTGCAGGCTGATATTCTTTAATAAATTTGATAG
>JALEQD010000124.1 GCA_022768655.1 Anaeroplasma sp. | reverse complement strand
AGAAAGAAGAGCCAGTACAAGAAGAAGCTCAAGATAAAGAATAGACAGTACAAGAAGAAGCTAAAGAGAAAGAAGAGACAGTACAAGAAGAAGCTAAAGAGAAAGAAGAGTCAGTACAAGAAGAATCTCAAGAGAAAGAAGAGCCAGTACAAGAAGAAGCTCAAGAGGCAGAAGAGCCAGTACAAGAAGAAGCTCAAGAGAAAGAAGAGTCAGTACAAGAAGAAGCTCAAGAGAAAGAAGAGTCAGTACAAGAAGAAGCTCAAGAGAAAGAAGAGCCAGTACAAGAAGAAGCTCAAGAGACAGAAGAGCCAGTACAAGAAGAAGCTCAAGAGAAAGAAGAGCCAGTACAAGAAGAAGCTCAAGAGAAAGAAGAACTAGTACAAGAGGAAGCTCAAGTAGTAGAAGAGCCAGTACAAGAGGAAGCTCAAGAGACAGAAGAGCCAGTACAAGAAGAGGTTAAAGAACCTAAAAAGGCTGCTCCAAAAAAGACTCCTGCTAAAAAAACAGCTTCAAAGAAAAAAGAAGCTCCTGTTCCTGTTGTAAGTCCAGCTGGTGAAGAAAAGAAAGGCCGTCAATATAACGGCAAATTTGAAGTATATGCCGATGCTGATGGATATCGTTATAGATTAAAGGCTTCTAATGGTGAAATTCTAGTTGTTTCTGAAACATATACTACACAAGAAGGAGTATATAAAGCAATTGAGAATGTTAAAAAGAACCTAGAAACTGGTGATGTAAGAGTATTTGCTGATAAGCGTGGAATGTTTAAGTTTAAGCTTGTTTCAAAGAATTATAGAGTTTTAGCATTAAGTGCTAATTATTCAACTGAAAAAGGAGCTATTAGAGCTTCTGAATCATTTAAGAAATTTGCTCTTAAGGCTGATATTGTTGAAATTGTTTTAGAAGATAATGATTCAAGTACTTCAACTTTAATTAATATTGATGCAACAGATAAAGATGGCGGAAAATTCATTATTGAAAAGTATAATGGTGAATTTAGCTGGGATTTAAAGGCTTCAAACGGACAAATATTATGTCAAGCAGAAGGATATACTTCTAAATCAGGTTGCTTATATTCAATTGAAAACCTAAAGAAGAATATTGAAACTGGAACATTTAAGTGTGTTAAGGACAAAAACGGAAGCTATTGCTATAAATTATATACTGCTCAAGGTAGAATATGTGCTGTTGGTGAATCATATCCTACTAAGCAAAGTGCAGAATCTGCAGCAAATTCAGTAGTATCATTTTATAAAAATGCAGAAATTATAGAAATAAAAGAAGATCAAGCAAAGAAAACAAATTAAAAAAATGGTTATCGGATTTCCGATAACCTTATTTATTAGGTGGAATATGATTATTAATATACCCTCAGGAATAATTAAAGGAACAATTTCTGTCAAAAAAAATAAAGATTTTAAATATGAAAAATTAAAATTCAAAAGCTTGACGATCCATCAGGTCTTATTCAAATTAGTATGTTTACTAAAACACAAGTATTTCATAAAAATTTTGATGAAGAGTCAGCAAAAGATTTTTTAGTTTCATGCTTGGAAAATGATTTTAATAATCTTGAATTGTTCACAAAAGATTATGTACATAGCTATAGAATCACTTCTAAAGGCAAATTATTAAGTAATAGAAGAAAAAGTAATGAAGATTTTTTAGTATTAAGTCATAATAAAAAGAAGTCTTATATTTTGGAAGAAGGAATGATTATCCCTCCATTAGTAGATTTAGGGGTAATGCTTGAAGATGGAAAAGTAGTAAAAAACCATTATGATAAATTCAAACAAATAAACCGCTTTTTAGAAATTATTGATGATAGCATAAAAGATGAAAAATATTTAAGAATAATTGATTTTGGATGTGGAAAAAGTTATTTAACCTTTATTTTATATTTTTATCTTGTTAATATTAAAAAAATAGAATGTGATATTATTGGTTTAGATTTAAAAGAAGATGTTATAAATAATTGCAATAATATTTCAAAAAAATATGGTTATGATAATCATCTAAAATTTCATATGGGTGATATTTCAAAATTTAAGGATTCATTAAATGTAGATATGATAATCACTCTACATGCATGTGATACAGCAACAGATTATGCTTTATATCATGCGATAAATATGAAATGTAGATATATTTTTTCTGTTCCATGCTGTCAGCATGAAATAAATAATCAATTAAGTAATAATTATTATCACACTATAACAAAATTTGGTATTTTAAAGGATAGATTTTCAGCTATTTGACTGATTCTATTCGTGCAAATATTTTACAATATTATGGATATAAAACTCAAATTATGGAATTTGTTGATTTTGAGAATTCTCCTAAAAACCTTTTGATTAGAGCTAAATTAACAAATAATAAATATAATGAAAAAATAAAAGAAGAACTTGATAAATTAATTAATTACTTAAACGTTAAACAAACATTATATTCTCTACTATTTCTAAACTAGCATAACTTTTGAATCTTACTTCATATATTTTATTGGTGATTATATGTGCGGAATATATGGAATAGTAGGTAAGACAAATGTAAGAAATGTAATAAGCTCGTTGAAAAAATTAGAGTACCGAGGATACGATAGTTGTGGGCTAGCATATTTATATAGAAATAAAAGCTATTTGATTAAAACCTCTGGAAATACTAATAAATTAGTGGAAAATATTAATAATAGAAATATAGATATTGCTGTAGGGCATACAAGATGGGCAACAAATGGTTCAATTTCCCCAATAAATGCTCATCCACATACAACATCAAATAATAATTTTTTTGTAGTTCATAATGGAGTTATTGAAAATTATTTGGAAATAATCAATAAGCATAAATTCAATATGACCTCTGAAACAGATACAGAAGTAATACCACATCTTTTGGATGAATACACAAATTCAATGAGTGTAATAGATGCAATTAAGGTCATTATGCATGAATTGATAGGTAGTTTTGCAGTAGTATTTTTGAGTAAAAAGGACAATAAATTATATTTTTTTAAAGTAAAATCTCCTTTATTAATTGCTATAAATTCAGAAAAAGTGATTTTAGCCTCTGATAATTGTGTATTTGAAACAGGAATGAATGTTACCATTTTAAATGATTATAATTATGGCTATGTAGAAAACAATAATTATTGTATATTTTCTTTTCGGGAAAATGAAAAATGGAATACTTTTTATAAAGATACAGATTCGATTAATAAAAAAATTAATGAATATTATATGCTTGATGAAATAAAATATCAGCCAGATATGATATTAACAATTTCAAAAAAATATTCATCAATAAGTACAAAGGATTTTCTATCTTTGATTAATGAAAGTAATGAGCTTGTGTTTATTGGAGCTGGTAGTTCTTATTTTGTATCTTCATTATTAGCAAAAATTTATGAAACAAAGCTTCGTAAAAGATGTATTTCTGTAGTTGCTTCAGAGATTTCATTTTTTAATCCAGTATACAAAAAAACAGCTTTTATTTTTTTATCTCAATCAGGAGAAACTGCTGATATTTGTGATGCAATGTATTTAGTAAAAAGTAAAGGATATAAAATTGTCTCAATTTGCAATAATGTAAATTCCTCCCTAGGCTATAATAGTGATATGATATTCCCAATTTTTGCAAATCAGGAGGTTTCCGTTGCAGCAACAAAATCCTTTACTGCAATGCTATATGTTGGAATGATTTTATTAGATAAACAAATTATTAATAATAGATTACTATATTGTAATGAAATTGAAGATACACTTATGAAATGGGAATATATAAACAATATATCTGATGAAATATTGAATATGAAGAATATTTTTTATATTGGCAAAGGAATAGATTACATATGTGCAGAAGAAGGAGCATTAAAGCTTAGAGAAATATCTTATTTATCATGCTATTCGTTTCAATCTGGTGAGTTAAAGCATGGAAGCATTGCGATGATTGATAAAAATAGTATATGTATTGCATTATTGACTGATCAAAATTATTCTAGACTTGTAAAAAGTAATCTTGAAGAATTAAAAAGCAGAGGTGCAAAGGTATATTTAATATCTAATTGTGATAAAGCGTGTGATATTTGTTTATGTGGTGGTGTTTTTTCTTTAGTTGTATGCTTGCAAATTATTGCATATCAAGTTGCATTAAAACTAAAAAGAAATATTGATCAGCCAAGAAATCTAGCAAAAAGTGTGACTGTACAATAAAAAATAGCTATGGAATTAATAGTTTAAAACTATTTTTCCATAGCTATTTTTATCTTGTTACCCTATGTGCTAAACGTAATTTATCTGCAATCATCGCAATGAATTCAGAATTAGTTGGTTTACTCTTATTATAACTAATTGTATATGCAAATATTTGTGATATTGCATCTACATTTCCTCTATTCCATGCAACCTCTATAGAATGACGTATTGCACGTTCAACCCTAGAAGAAGTAGTGTTATACTTTTCTGCAACAGTTGGATAAAGAATTTTAGTTATTCCACCTAAAATATCTATATTATTATATACCATTGTTATAGATTCTCTTAAATACATATAACCTTTGATATGAGCAGGAACACCTATTTCATGAAGAATATCAGTAATTTCAGTATCTAAATTCTTTTCTTCCTTTACTTGGCATTGATTTGTTTTTAAATTTAAAGTAGTTCCTTTATTTGTATTATCAACTAAAAGATTATTAATTGTTGTTTTTAAATTGTTTAAATCTATTGGCTTCACTATAAAATAGTCTGCTCCTAATTGTGAAACCTTAGATATTATAGATTCAGAGTTGAATGCTGTAAGCATTACAATTTTCTTTGGTCTATTATATTTGGAATTATTATTGATCTCAGAAAGAATATTTACTCCATCCATTTCTGGCATAAACACATCTAATAGCAAAATATCACAAGATTCATTTTGTAAATGTGCTAATAATTCCTTTCCTCCACTAAAAGTTTTTACAACATCTATATTTTCTTGGAGTTTAAGAAATTCACTAATCATTAATAGAATTTCTTTATTATCGTCTGCAATAACGATTTTTGCCATAATTCTCATTTCCCCCTTAATATGGTCTTTTAAACTGTTTATTGCTAAAAAATTAGATATAAATAAGACAATTGGCCTATGTCGTAGACTATATTATCATATTGTAATGTCGATTTTTGTCGAATGCTATTTGGATAATAATTTTTTGGAATATTTTTTAAAATCATCTAAATATTTGTCTGCTTCAGTCTTATTTAATTGTTTTGACCATTTTACACGTTGAGTTGTGTCTATATTTGGTGAGTATTCAAAAAAGCTTGCAGTTTTGTCTCTATTAGTATTATTCCATTTATTGAATCCTGAAGGAATAATATGGCTATTTATATCACAATCTATAAATGCTACCTTTCCATAATCTCTCCAAGGTCTTGCTAAAAATATATTATTAACCCCTTTATCTGCTGTAATTTTACATTTATAGAATAAGAAGCCATATTCACATTCTTTATTGTGAGAAGGGGCAGCGATATATCCGTGAGATTCTTGTGGATTATTTGGATCGTTTGCAATTGAATGAATTATACATTCATTAAATAATACTGTTCCACAGCCAAAAATAAAATCAACATCTCCAGAAATCTTACAATTATGATATTCTTGATATGATGGTGTGGTTTGTAGGAACTCCTTTTGCAAGAAGCCTTGATGTCTGATAACTAAATCTGGTGGAAGGGGGCCACACATTAATGTGTCTTGAGCACTTTTTATTATACAATTTTTACAAGAAAAATTATTTCCATGCACATGAAGAGCAACTGCTTGTCCATATTTATAAGAAGGAGTAGAAGTATTTTCAATTGTTAGGTTTTCAATTGAAACATTTTCTCCACTTATAAAGCAAGTATAAGTTCTAAATGTATTGCATTCATTATAATCTGGCATAATTTTATGGAAATAATCACTATTAGAAATAATTGTTTTATCATTAGATTCTCCAATTATTTTAATATTAGACTTAGTTATAATAATTTTTTCCTTATATATACCATCTTTAAGAAAAAGAATATCTCCATCAAACATGTTATTGATTGTTTTTTGAATTGAATTTGTATTATCAATTTTGTAAATCATTTACGTCACTCCTTTTTTGTTCAAAGATATTATATCATACCAATTTATATTATGAAAAACAATTAGTTAATTTAGGAAAAATATTCGATAAAAAAAACTATGTCTATTGACTATTAATTTCAATAATGCTAAAATAGGGTATGAATTATGAAAACGCTCTTAATGTGTTTATATAATTTAAAAGTTATAAATCACAATGATTTATGAAAAGTTTGTTGAAAATTTTATAGGGAGTTTAGAAACAAGGCTTTTATATGAATTTAATGCTAAAAAAATTGCAGTATTCATAACAGAAGTTTGGTTATGAGGTGGTATTATAAGATTAAGTGTTAAAAAATATATGGTAATTGATTTACTTATATTAACAGTTATTGGTTTTGCATTAGAAGCTTTTGTAACAAAAATGGCTGGAATGGTATTTTCAGCGGCTCCTACATTTACATTCTCATTTTTAATTATATTTATTGCTGTTACAAGATGGAATCTTTGGGGATTGATATTAGCTCCGATTTTACCACTTGCAACATTGTTAGGTGGACATTTTAATGATTTACCATATTTAGCAGCAGTATATGATTGGAGAATATATTTATCATGTGTTATTGCTTTTTTGGTTTTAGGATTAAATGTTATCTTATTTAAAAAGAATGGAACGAAAAAAACAATTAACAATACATTCTTACTAATTGGAATGGTTTTAATTGATTTTCTATTATTTACAGGATTACAAATCTATTTATATAGATGGATGACTAGTGGCAATCCATTTTCTGTAGGAAATATCCCATTTGAAGCAAAAATGCATATTGATGGATCAGATGAGGCATCTGATGTAATAGTAAATTTGTGTTCATATGTCGAACATGAATTTATTTATAATTTATTTGGACTAGCAATTACATTTGTTGGTTTATTTGTACTTAGGTCGCAAGGAGTTGTTAATAATGTTGTTGACAAACTCATTGATGATAAAAAACAAGCTGAATTAGAAAAAGCAAGCTATGAGAAATTCGATATTCCTGATGAACTTGATTCTTCTAAAGAGGCTAAAGAAGACACTAATGATAGTGATTCTACAAATTAGTATTAAAAGGATGGTGTGTTGCGTATGCAAAAATATGTTGAGACTGATCAAAACGTTATTGATGAAGTCGAACGTACAAAGTGGAAACGTACATTATTAACACTAGCTAAGGATTGGCGTTTATATGTACTTTTAATTCCTATGTTATTATTCTTGGTATGCTTTAAGTATTTACCAGCAAAAGGAATTTTAACAGGTTTTAAATGGGGTGATGACGGCTCACAACTTTACAATTCACAATGGTGTGGTTTCTATTGGGCAAAACAATTGTTTGTAGGAACTCAAGCAGGTAACTTCTGGAGAGCTTTTAGAAACACATTTGTTAACAGTATGTATGGTTTAGTATTTGGTTTCCCTATTCCAATTATTTTAGCTTTATTATTTAGTGAAGTTAAGGTTATGTGGTATAGAAGTATTCTTCAAGTATTATCATACTTACCTCACTTTGTTTCAATGATAGTTGTAACTACAATTATTTCATTGTGGTGTGAAGGTGAAGTTCAAAATGCTGGTGGTATTTTATATAGAATGTTTAAGTCATTTGGATGGTGTGAAACAGATGCTGGTGAAGCATTTAAGACTACATTGTTGAATGAGCCAAAGTTCTTTAGACCGATTTACCAAGTTTCTGGTGTTTGGGAAGGAGCAGGCTATGGTTCAATTGTGTACTTTGCAGCAATTATTGCAATATCTCCAACAAGCTATGAAGCAGCTAGAATTGATGGTGCATCTAAATTACAACAAATTCGTTATGTAACATTCCCTGGTATGGCACCTACATTAACAATTATGTTAATTATGCGTATTGGTAAGATTTTAAATATCGGTTATGAAAAGATTATCTTATTAGTAAACGATAAACCTACTGCATGGGTAACTGCTGATGTTATTTCTACATTCGTATATCGTATGTCTGGTCGTGGAGAAGCAGTTGAAGGTGGTCCAGTTCCAGTACCACAATTAGGTATTGTTGCCGATTTATTCAATGCCATAATAGCTATGTGTCTAGTATTAGGTGCAAATGCTATAAGTAGACGTGTATCTTCTACAGCATTATTCTAATTAGGAGGTATATGGAAAATGAAAAGATTAGATAGATCTGAAATTATATTTAAAATATTATCTTATGTAATTTTAACAATTTTTGCATTATGTTGTTTATATCCTTTTATATATGTATTATCTGCTTCAGTATCAGCAAAGGAATATGTTGATACTGGTAAAGTATGGTTATGGCCAATGGGCTTAAATTTTGAAACATATAAAATGGTTTTCCAAGAAGAAGGATTCTGGTTAGCATATTGTAACTCATTATTTATTACTGGTTATGGATGCTTAGTATCTATGATTGTTGCGATAACAGGTGCATATGCTTTATCAAAGACAAGATTAATGTTTGGTCGTGGATTTAACTTCATGTTAACATTAACAATGTGGTTTAATGCAGGTATGATTCCAACATTACAAAACTTCTTAGCATTTGGTGTAACAAATCGTGAAATGTTTATTATTGCATTAGGATTTGATGCATTTAACATCATATTATTACGTAACTACTTCTCATCAATTCCAACAGAAATTGAAGAAGCGGCTACAATCGATGGTGCAAATGAATTCCAAATTTTAACGAAGGTTTACATTCCTATGTCTAAATCTTCAATCGTTACAGTAGCAATGTTCTATGCTGTATCTCGTTGGAATGGTTATCTATGGGCTCAAATGTTACTAGATCCAAAAGATAGACCATTAACAGTATATATGAGAACTGCTATTGCACAGGCAGTAAAGGATGCAGGTGAAAAGGGTGTTGATTACTCTTTATATGCATACCAATACGCATTTATTGTTTGTTCTATTGTTCCAATCATCATTTTATATCCTAAGCTACAAAAGTATTTTGCAGCCGGTGTAAATGTTGGTGGAGTTAAAGAATAATAGAGAAAAAGGAAAAGGAGAAAAGAAAATGAAAAAGAAAAGCATGGCCTTATTTGGTCTAGCTACAGTTGCAGGACTTTCACTTGCATCATGTGGCAACAGTGGTGGTAAAGTTGAACCAATTGAATCACCATATGAAACTGAAGCAGGTACAGTAGATATCTGCTTAAACTACAACGGAGAATCTGGTGTTACATTACGTGATGCTACAGGATTCGCAAATGCTGTTGACGGAAAGAACTATGTTCAAGGCGACTTACTTCCAACATGGAAGAGCTTCGCAGCTTTAACTAAGACAACAATTAGAGAAGCTTCTGATTATTCAGCTACTAAGGATGATGATAACTATAAAGCAGTAAAAGCTAAAGGTTATGTATCAGGAACAAATCAAAACGAAAAGATTGACTTATTCTACAATTCTACTAAGAACATTGAAGCAATGGGTGCTGCAAATGAAGCAGTAGACTTATTAGAACATGTTAATGCTGGTAAAATGCCTAACTTCAAGAAGTGGTTAGATGCTAACCCTACAATGGCAAAGCAAATTACAAAGAATGGTAAAATCTTCTATACACCATACTTCGATGGTTACCAAGAAACTGAAAGAATGTTCATTATGAATACTCAATTAGTTACAAAATTATTAGATGGTACTCCAACATATGATACTACAAAGAAAAATGGTGGTACTACTCCAGATGCTAATGTATTACAAACTGGTGCA
>JALEQD010000123.1 GCA_022768655.1 Anaeroplasma sp. | reverse complement strand
TGCACCAGTTTGTAATACATTAGCATCTGGAGTAGTACCACCATTTTTCTTTGTAGTATCATATGTTGGAGTACCATCTAATAATTTTGTAACTAATTGAGTATTCATAATGAACATTCTTTCAGTTTCTTGGTAACCATCTAAGTATGGTGTATAGAAGATTTTACCATTCTTTGTAATTTGCTTTGCCATTGTAGGGTTAGCATCTAACCACTTCTTGAAGTTAGGCATTTTTCCAGCATTAATATATTCTAATAAGTCTACTGCTTCATTTGCATTACCCATTGCTTCAATGTTTTTAGTAGTATTGTAGAATAAATCAATCATTTCTCTATTATATGTTTGTGATACATAACCATTAGCTTTTAGTGCTTTATAGCTATCATCATCTCTAGCTGTTGAATAATCAGAAGCATCAAAAATATCTACTCCAAGAGAATATGATATTGCCTGCCATGTTGGAAGTAAGTCGCCTTGAACATAGTTCTTTCCGTCAACAGCATTTTCAAATCCTTTAGCATCACGTAATGTAACACCAGATTCTCCTTTGTAATTAATAAATATATCAAGATCATCATTTGTATGTGAATTTCTTTTCCATGTTGCATATATTTTCATATCCTCAGATGGATAAAAATTATCAATGTCTATTTTAGCTCCGTTATACTCCCATCCTATAAATGTATATCCTCTTTTTGTAGGACTTATTACATTTAGTAATAGTTCTTCCTTTAGCTGAGTAATAGTTTGATATACTTCCCCTGTATGGCTATCAACCAATTCAGCTGTAATCTTACAAAGTCTTCCATTGATTAAATCATCAATAAATTCTTCTTCAGTTTTACTGTAATTTGGATATGCTTCTACATATTTATCATATATGCTATTTCCAACCTTTATGTCATTAATTGGAATAAGCTTTTCCCAAAAATTTTGTCCAACATAATGCCACTCTAGGTAAGCTTCACTAATTCTAAATTCTACTTCTCTTCCATCTTGTGCTATTAATGAATCTAACCACTCACTAACTGTACCTTTAAAGCCCACTTCTACCGCAATTTCGTATGCTGATATATCCTTTTGAGTTGAAACATTTGCTATAGAAACTAAAGTATTCCACTCACTTTGCCCAACATATCGCCATAATATATCTTCTTTTGATGTAGTAAATTCTATTTCACCAATAGCATTATTAACTAATTCTTTTATATTAATAATATT
The DNA here is from genome assembly GCA_022768655.1 of Anaeroplasma sp. Classification (GTDB taxonomy): domain Bacteria; phylum Bacillota_I; class Bacilli_A; order Acholeplasmatales; family Anaeroplasmataceae; genus Anaeroplasma. The sequence goes on along the minus strand of JALEQD010000123.1, from coordinate 24,180 downwards.
TACCCAATTAGTAGCAGTCTTAAGCTTCCATTGAATATTTCCATTTGAAACACATAATTCAATATTTTCTTTTTCTATTGAAGATAACCATTCCTCATATGTTCCAGTATACCCTGTTAATACAGCCTTTGTGTAAATAATATATTTGGTTTCATACTTTAATGAATCATCTGGTTCATTCGGTTCATTAACATCATCATTTGGATTTTTTTCAATTAAATCTCCAAGAGAACATGATGCTAAAATTCCTACTACAATTAAAAATAAAAACACAAAAAAATACTTTCTTTTTTTCATATAGATTTCCCCTTTTTCTAGCAACTATAATATTATTTTTTATAATTATAAAAGTATTTTTGGGGAAAAAAACGGATTTGTACATTTTTTTTAAAAATATGTAAATCAAAAATTAGACTTACGTACTTAATTTAAATGTTTTTGCATAAAAATTTTGAATAAGAAAAGCTATTAGAAAGCCTTTCTTCATTGCAATAAACTATCTTCTTTAATTCAAAAAAAGACAAATTTTTAAATAATTCCTCGACATTATCTCCATCAGCTATTGAAACTAATTTATTCAATCCCTTAGCCTTTGCATTTTCTATTATTTTATTTATCAATTGTTCTAAAACTATTATAGATAAATTTTTCTTAAACACAAAATATCTAATTAATCCAACATGGTCATATTCCTCATAAGCAATAGTAGCTACAATTCTTCCATCTTCATTCACTAATACAGCATTATTAAGTATTTCATTACTAATATTTGTAATAGAAGGTACACTTTTTATAAATTGCAATGCTAAATCATAATTGGATTCATTTATGCTTTCAATTTGAAGCATTGTATTTCTCCTTTTCAAAAATTTCTAAAATCAAACTCTTATATTGTATCTCCTCATCACCTTCAATATTTAGGTAATTAGGATATACACTTCCCCACCAATTATCGCCTTTTCCTTCTCCTAAAACAATATATAATGTGTAAAATTCTTCATTTTCTACCGCACTATTATTATATGTTTTATTATAAAGCGTATGCTTACTAAAAGAAACATTAATATCTGGGACATATTCCTTTAATTCTTCTTCTAAATCTATATAGCTTATATTTATTTCTTTTAACATTTTAGAATAATCATCACAATATATGTTTTCTAAATAGCATAAAACTACCTTTTTTACTTTATTTTTTTCTTCTATTCCCTCTATAGAATTATCTCTAGGGATAATCCTAACCCTTATTTCTTCATTTTTATTATTAAAACGAAAAAATATAACAACAAGACAAAAAACAACAAGAATAATTAATAATTTTTTTCTCATTAAAAAACCTCCCAAGTATATACTACCCCTTGGGAGATATTTTTATTCAATAATTACTTCACCTTGTCTTAAAACAACTAATTTTTCACCAACACATGAAACAACAGTTGATGAAACATTTGATGATGAGGAATTAGTTTTATATATTTTATCAACTAAAGAAGAATATTTAGCGTAAATATCATCATATTCATTAAGTGGAACACTTCCAGAATCGTTAACAGAAGTTGTAAGCATTGGACCATTCTCTTTTAAAATATTTAAAGCAATTTCATGCTTTGGAATCCTTACACCAATTGTTTTATATCCAATTTTTTCATTAACCTCATCAGTACTTTTTAAAATTAATGTCAATCCGCCCGGAAGATATTTATTGATTAGCATTCTACTTCTTTCATCTAGTATAGCTATTTTTTCAATTTGATCAAGTGATGCACATAAACATGCTAAAGGCTTATTTTTTGATCTATTCTTTATTTTATATATTCTTTCAATTCCTTCTAAATCATATATTGGAGTTCCAATTCCATAAACTGTATCAGTAGGAAAAATAATAACCTTACTCATCAAAACCATCTCCAACGTAGATAAAAGTCATTCTATCCTTTTGTTCTAAATCCTTTATTACCTCAACCCTCGAATTAGGAAAATATGTTTTAGCAAGCTTTATCATTTCTTCTTTTTTATCATAACCATGCTCAAAGCAAATAATAGCTCTTTTCTTTAGCAATGGCTTTACACCACTTAATATAATTCTATAAAATTTCATTCCATCCTTTCCACCAAATAATGCAATATTAGGCTCATTATCCTTAACTAAGGACATAACCTCCTCATCTTCAGGAATGTATGGTGGATTTGATACAAAAATATCAAATTTTTTCCCAGCAAACGGTTCAAGCATATCTCCTTGCACAAATGTTACATTTGCCCCAAGCTTCTCATTATTTTCTTTAGCAACATTCAATGCCTCAAAGCTAATATCAGATGCTATAACATTCATATTTTTTTCTTCTAATGCCAAAGAAATAGCAATACATCCAGAACCAGTTGCTAAATCACAAACATCAACTTTTTGACCCTTAAAATAATCATCATATCTATATAAAATATTTTCAACCAATTCTTCAGTTTCAAATCTTGGTATTAAAACATTCTCATTAACCTTAAAATTTCTTCCATAAAAACAAGTATATCCTACTAAATATTGAATTGGTTTATTATCAAATAAATAAATATTAAAAATTTCATCAAATCTAGATATTATTGATTCATCAATTTCATCATTCATTTTCATATATAATGCATTAGTTTCTAAACCAGTAACATGCTCTAATAAAATTACAACAGCACTTTCTTCTTTGTCGTGTTCTAATGCTAAATTCTCTTTTTCCTTAATAAACTTTCTATAAGTCATAATACTCCTACTTTCAAATAAATAATTTATAATTTTCCACCTTTTGATTATATCATATTTTAGTATATTTTCACATTCGCAAACCATTTTTGTAGAAAATGCTAGAATTCATTTTCAATAATAAAAAATGAATATAAAAAAAATTCTTAAATTTTATAACCAATTTATAATAAAATTTAAGAAAAATTATATAAATTTTTGTGTTATGCTGCGTTTTAAATATGCTTTACAAATACAGCCTGATAAAACACCAGTTAAAAGAGATAAAATAGCAATGAAAGGTAAATAATAAATAACTGCCTCAGTTGATAAAATAATCATCGCGGCAATTATTTGTCCAAGACAATGTGATATTGAGCCTATTACTGATACGCCAATAACACTAAATATTTTAAACCTAGAAAAAATAAACATCATAAAAAATGAAAGCATTCCTCCAGAAAAAGACATAATAAATGTTGGTTGTAATAATGTTCCTCTCATTATTGCAACAAGAATAATTCTTAAAAAATCAACCATTAAAGCCTCCCAAGGCTTAAATTCATAAAGCATTATTAATATAATTACATTTGCAAGACCAAGCTTAACACCAGGAATAAAAACAGGGATAAATGACTCTAAAATGCTTAATACCATTGCCATTGCTGTTAGCATGGAAATAATAGCTAATCTTTTAATAGTCATAATATCCCTTCTTCCTAAAATTATAAAACTACATCAATTAAAGAATCTTTTTTCTCAAGCTTAATAAAAATTTTATTTGGTAAACAGGTTATTGTTTGATTTTCTCTAAAAATAAACCCTTGATTAACACAAATATGATCTTTACAATCACTTTCTAATACTTTAATTTTTTTATCTTGAACTATAATAATCATTTCACTTAAAGAGCCATTTACTTTATAGCTATTATCTTTATCAAGTGAAACAGTTAAAATTATTTCATCATCATAATAAACATTTGCAACTAAATCATCTTTAGAACTAAATATTATGCTGAATAATAAAAACAACAAGCAAAATGCTAATAAACCAAATATTAATATAAAATCATTTCTTTTGGTATTCATTATTCTTCCACCAATCGCTTTGATATATAATTTCATTATTTTTATATAAAATTATTTCTAAATGATTTTTCGTTGCAAAATCAATAGCATCATCCTTATTCATTGCAAAAATGGCAGTTGAATAAACATCACAATCAGTTGGTGTATTTCCTTTTACGCTAACACTATCATATTCACAAGCAGGAAAGCCTGTAAAAGGATTAATTAAATGATGATATAAAGCACCATTAATAATCTTATTTTGATATTTATAGGATGAGGTTCCTAATGATGCATTATTTACCTCAACTATTTTATATAAATCAGAACCATCACTATTTTCAAGAGCGATTTTAAATATACTATCAGGCTTAGTTCCACAAGAAATATTAGAATTACCAGCACTAATTAAATAACCAGTAATCCCATTATCTTCTAAATATTCTACCGCCTTTGAAGTGGCATATCCTTTAGCAATGCCACCCAAATCTAAATTACCATCACCAATTAAGGTTATAGTACTATTTTCAATTTTAACAGAAGTAGAATTCATAATTTCTAATTCTTTTTCAATAAGCTTTGAATCTACTTCTATTTCTTTTTCAATTGCATCCTTCCAAATATGAGATATTCTTCCAATAAATGGATTAAAATATCCATTAGTTTTATCAATATAGGCTACTGCCTCATTAACCAATTCAATGAGCTCAGCACTTGCAACAATACTTCTTTTTTCATTAAGCTCGAAAACATTTTGAACCTTGCTAGATTCAAAATCTGATGAAACACTATCATATTTTTGATATATTTTTTTTATTTCCTCATAATGCTTTGTTGTATCCTCTGTCCCATAAAAAGAAACATTAATTATAGTATTCATAGCATAAATTGGATTACACTTAATAATATTGCTTTTCTTACATGAAACAAGTAAAATTGTAAGCAAAATAACTGAAAAACAAGAAACTATTTTTTTCATAACTCTATCGCTTTCTTTCAAATAAACCTTTTGTTAAAATGTCATTATTCACACAATATCTATATAACAGCATACAAAGACAAGACACCATTATTCCTGTTGCACAACCAGCGATAACATCAAGAAAATAATGAACTCCAAGCACCAATCTTGAAATCATAACTAAAATAATTAATAAAACTGCACCAACTGTAAATGAGCTTTTCTTCCATTTTTTAATATCCAAATGATATACAAGATAAATCAAAAATGTATACAAAAAGCCCGCAGCAGTTGAATGTCCAGATGGGAAGCTTGAAGAAAATTCATATGCCCAGCGCATTTCTTCAAAAGGTCTTTCTCTATTATATAAATCCTTTAATCCTACATTAATAATGATTGCAAGCATAAGTCCAAAGCAGGTTAAAAAGAATCTAAAATCCATTTTTGTATAAAACAAAATAAAAATCAAAATTAAAATAATCAAAAATAAATTACCAAATTCTGTTATTATTCTAAAAAACCAATATATAAAGCCGTATTTTTCTCCTCTAATATTATAGAAAAAATCTCTTATTGAAGCATCAATTCCTAAAGGCTCATCTTTATGAAAATAAACTAAAATAGTTAAAGAAGTAAATATTAAGGCACACAAAACAATACCTGATAGCTTAAAAATTTTAACCATTTTACTATTTTTATTCACTAAAACACCTCCAAATTAAATTGTCATCACTCCACAGGCAAATAATATTAATAATACAATACCTAGCACAATTCTATATATACCAAATGGTTTAAAATCATGCTTTTTGATAAATGCCATTAAAAATTTAATAACTAATAATGAAACAAGTAATGCAACCAAGCATCCAACCAATAAGAAAATAACCTCATTTAACACGATAGCATTTCCAGAAATCAAAAACTTAACAATCTTAAGTAAGGATGCTCCAAACATAACAGGAATACTTAAGAAAAATGAAAATTCAGAGGCTACCTCTCTATTACATAACAAAAGCATAGCTCCTAAAATTGTAACACCACTTCTTGATGTTCCAGGAATTAAAGCAAGAAGCTGAAACAATCCTATAAATAAAGCATTTGTCCAAGAAAGCTCATTTACAGAATTAACCTTAAAGCTTCTTTTTTTATTCCATATTTCAAGACCAATAAATAAAGCACCATATACAATTAATGTAATAGCTACAGTAATAGAATTATATAAATGTTCTTCTAAAAAATCATCTAATACTAATCCAACTACCGCAGCAGGAATACATGCAACTAAAACCTTAGCCCATAAAATCCAAATTGATTTCTTTTCCTCTTTTGACTTTTTTTCTTCAGGATTAATAAGTGATTTACCAAATAAGGGATTAAGCTTATTAAAAAAACAAATAACAACAGCAATAATTGCACCTAATTGAATAACAACTAAAAACAAATCCCAAAACTCAGAACTATATACTTCCTTAACATCAAGTATTTCTTCTAAAATAATCATATGCCCTGTTGAACTAATTGGTAGCCATTCAGTAATACCCTCAATTATTCCAAACAATATAGCCTTTAATATTTCAATCATAAATATTCACCAACTTAGTATTTATTTGCATAATAAATTAATTCAATAAAATATACAATTAATCCAGCAAGCAATACTCCCAATAATGTATAAAATATCATTCTATTTATAAATGCCGTAACAATCAATGCAATTCCTAATAAATAAAGACTTACCTTAATAGTCATAGCATATGATTTCATCTTTATATATTTATTTCTTTCATCATTTCTTTTAATAACCTCTGCCTCAGCAAAATCGTTATTTGCTAATATACGTATGTAAATATATATTTTTACACCTATATATCCTTCTAATAATGCCAAAATACCATATCTAAAAATTATTAAATCAGGTAATGCACTATTTTGATTAATATTAGGAATCAAATCCATAGTAAGTAAAATAATAATAGGAAGTAATGTTGAAAGACTCATAATAATTAGTTTTATTTTAGTAGTCTTTCTTAGCTTCTCTAAACCTAATTCATTCATCCTTATCCTCCTCTAAAATAAACACATTTTCCACAGATGTACCAAAAACTTTTGAAATCTTCAGTGCAAGTGGTAAAGATGCAATATATTTTCCTTGCTCAATAGATATTATTGTCTGGCGAGTTACCCCAACCTTCTTTGCTAAATCCTCTTGAGTAAGCTTTAAACTCTTTCTCAATTTATGTACTTCATTTTTCAAAGTTTTCATCCTCCTTTTTTTAGAATTCTAATTTTTCAATGACAGGTAATAAACGCTCTATAATTCCCCTTATGCTTCCATTTTCAAATGGATTATGAATTCCAACCTCTTTAATAAGTCCAACAAATGATTTTGAACCACCAAGCTTACAAAGCTTAACGTATCTATCCCAAGCATCAGCTTTATTTTCTATGCTATCTAAATAAAACTCTAGTGCACAAACTTGTGCTAATGTATAGTCTATGTAATAAAATGGTGATGAGAATATATGTCCTTGTTTATACCAGAATGCACCCTTTGCAAACATTGGTATTTCATCCATTACTCTCCATGGAGTATACATCTTTTCACATTTTTTCCACATTTCTTTTCTTTCCTGTGGTGTTGCGAAAGGATTTTCATACACCAAATGCTGGAAATGATCAACACATACACCATATGGTATGAATGTCAATGCCTCATTTGTATGAGAAAGTAAATATTTCTTAGTATCCTCTTCAAAGAATAGCTCCATCCATGGATGAGCAAAAAATTCCATAGACATAGAATGAATTTCACATGCTTCACTAGTAGGCCAAATCAAATCAGGATTTGACAATTCCTTTGAGCATGTATATGCCATAAATGCATGTCCTGCTTCATGAGTTAATACATCAACATCTCCGCTTGTTCCATTGAAATTCGAGAATATAAATGGAGATTTATAATCATAAAAATATGTACAATAGCCTCCATTTTGCTTACCCTTCTTTGTTTCTAAATCAAGTAAATCATGCTCAATCATAAATTCAAAGAATTCTTTAGTTTCCTTTGACATCTCAGTATACATTTTTAGTGCTTTATTTACAAGCTCATCCTTATTACCCTTTGGTGTAGGATTACCATCTAAAAATTGTAAATCCAAATCATAAATTTGAGGATTCGTAACTCCAATTCGCTTACAATTTTTTAATATAATCTCATTAGCAACAGGAACTAATGATTCAAGTACTTGCTTACGATAATTATCAACATCACAAGCATTATAATCTGTTCTTCCCATTCTAGCATAGCCTAATTCAATAAAATTCTTATAGCCTAGCTTTAAAGCAATTTCATGTCTTATTTTAACAAGCTTATCATAAATATTATCAATTTTTTCTTCATTTGCTTGTAAAAATTCATCAACCTTAAGAGTAGCTTCTTTTCTTATATTTCTATCTACTGATGTTGTATATTTTCTCATTTGACTCAAATTATTAATTTTACCATCATATTCAATTTGAGCGCTAGCCATTACCTTATTATATTCAACAGTTAACTTACCCTCTTCAACTAAAAGATCTGAAACAGACGGATCAAATGTTTTTAAGCTAAGCTCCATTGCTTCAAACCAATATTTGCCATAATGCTTTTCAAGCTCAGGCTTCTTTTCATGATTAATAATTGCATAAATAATTTCTTGAGCTTTTTCTGTAATCATTGGCCCATTTTCCTGAATTACATTTATCTCCTCTTCATAAAATGCATCTGTTGTATCAATTGTATTTCTAACATAGCAAATAGAAGTCAATGTATCATAATGTCCAATTATTTCATTTCTTTTATCTATAAGCTTTATTATTTTTTCTACTTCTTTTTCTTCCTTGATTGCTGATGCAATATTTTCTAATTCCTTAGAAATACCTAAAAAATCAGGTCTTTCATACTTATAATCTTTAAATTTCATAATAAATATCCTTTCTATGTGAGTAATATAGAGAAACTATATAACCCTATTATACATTATACTATAAACAATTTGTTTTTTAAACTTTTAAGTTTTTGATTAAACAATAATATTTGTTTCAATCATAAAATCATTTTCATCTTGCAAATATTTCGCAAGATAAATATTATTATCTGCATCAAGTGCTAATACTTTTTCACTTATTAATTTATCAATTACTGATTCTACTTGTAATGCTATTTTTGGTGAATTAGCAAATAAACCATTAATTGGTACTAATTCTAAGCATTCATATTCAAATTCAATTCTATTTCTTTTAATTACTTTTTTATCATTTTGATAATCGCTAATATTTTTTAAAACTATTTCTTTAATTTCATCATTTGTAATCATAATCTATTCACCTATTCTATCTTTTCATTGTTTAAAAGAAATCATTTATTAAACTATAAATATTTTTTTATTTCAGAATTTATATTAATCAAAACCTCATTTATTCTATAAGTAATTTCTTTTGATAATAATCCTTTCTCAAATAAATAATTAGAAATTGTTTGGCTTGATACATTGCATAATTTTGCTAAAGACAATTGTGATAATTCATTTTCCATCATTATACATGTTATAGCAATATATCTCTTTGTATATTCTTTTTGTTTTTCTTCTTTTAAATTTAATAATTTATTATTTACTATATCATTATTAATAAATTTGTAGGCAGTTACTAATTCATCTAAGCTAGGCTTTGAAAAATAATAATCTAAATCATATTCTAAAAATACTTCTACTGGAACATCATATGCTTCAGCAACATATTTTAAAAGGCTGTTAGTTTGATTTTTAATTCCAAAATATGAGAACTTTCTATTGGCATTTAAAAAACAAAATCTTTTATATTTTTCATTATCAATATCTCCATAATATTGAATAGGTAATGAAGGGCGTCTAGCACACAATAATCTAAGCATAGCAATTGAATAAGAGCAATGATATAAATGCATTATTGCTCTTATCATTTCTTTAGAAATCATAAGCTTTTCTAAGCCTTCAGCTATAATTTCTTCTATATAAATAACATCAGGGTATGCGGTTGGCTTATTACCTCTTCTATCCTTAGTAGCATCAAGCTCACTTTGATGAGCATATATACCAACAATCGCAGATTCAATCTCATCAAGAGTGCTATAGTAATTTGTGTATACCTGTGTTCTTTTTTCTTCCCATTCAAATCCTTGAATTTCTGGCCTTGGAATTTCATCTTCATACACTGGTTCTACATACACTTTAATTATTCCAGCATTTCCTGTTTTTAATGTTAATTTATGTAAAGCATAAAATTTCATATTTTTCTCCCACCCTTTATTGTATAAATGCATCTTTTTTATTAATAGAAATATGTATATCATAAAATTTATTTAAATTTTTGTATATATTAAAACAATACATATATAAATTATTCTCATCATCCAAATAATATTCAATTCTATTGAAGAAACTAATGTCATATCCCAAGCCAATTAACCTTTCTCTTTTCATCAAATAACTTGAAATCACAAATTCATCAATTTCTTCTGTGCTTGCTTTTCCATTTATAATTTCACTTATACCATTTTCAAAAACAATTAAAAAATGATTAAAATTATAGTATTCAGAAACTATATTAATCGCATCACGCGGAAATAGCCTTTTAAGATCTTCTTTAAAAGTAACCTTCATTAATTTATACCTCTTTTACTAAATATTATTCTTCATTTTTAATTGCTTTTATAATTTCTAATTTATTTTTCTTAATATAATCTTCAACACCTTCAAGAGTTCCATTTTCCTTCTCGTAAGAATAAAAAGCAGAAACTATTGCCTGAGCTTCTATTTCAGTTTTGTAAGTACCTAACCAGTACCATTTAACTTTATTAACAGCACCAGCTCCTCTTTTGATAGCCACTTGGAATCCATTGCCAGAGCGATAATAATTCTTGCCTCTTTTATTTTCAAAATATTTTAAAGAATTTTCTTCCACTTTTACAAGTGCAGCTTCAAGATCTTTTTTAGCTAGATCAACAATTTCTATTGCTTCTTCTTCAGTTTTCCAGCTTCCTAAATAAATTCTTTTATTGTTTTTGTTTATGTAGGCTTCATATTGATTTGCCCAATTATTTTTTTCATTATTTTTAAAATAATAATTTTTACCACGTTTGTTTTTTAATAATAGATTATTATAAAATTCGTCAAAATTTGTTTTTGCTTTTTCTAATTGAGCATTCACTTCCTCTTGACTTTTGTAGCGTCCAAGATGAATACGCCTATATCCATCCTTTACAGTTAAGTGAAATTCTTTTTCTTTGGTTACATTGTTCATAATTTCACTTATTGAAAATTGTTTTGTTTTTTCCATAAATAATCCCTCTTTCTATTTTGTTAGTCATAATACTGACTACATCTAAATAATAACATCAAAATGTAATATTATCAAATAGTTTGCAAAAAATTATTCAAAAAAATTATAAAAACGAATAATAAAAGCTTAAAATTATTAAACTTCTACTATTCGTTTTTATATACTATATTTTCATTCCTCTACTAGTAGTTTTTCTTTCAATTTCTACTATTCTTATTTCATATTCACATAAATATGTGTATAATAGCTTATTTGCTGTTATTTTATTTACAATTAAAGCTTCAACTTAATTAAATCACCTTTAACTTCATTGCCAATCATCGTTCCTAAAAAAATAAAAAGCAAACAATAAAGTTCGCCTTTTACAAATTCGCGTTAAAGCAGCGAAACACTTCGATTTCATATGTCGCACTTCTGGTGGCGAAACACCTTTTGTATGTAACCTCGCACTTCTGGTAGCGAATCACCATATTTGTGTATGAATATAAGAGCTAATTTTAGTTAGTTCTTTATAAATACACCAGTTTTAGACGGAACTGTAAACCCACTAATACACCAGTTTTAGACGGAACTGTAAACCCACTAATACAACAGTTTTAGACGGAACTGTAAACCCATTTGGTATTTCTACCATTTATATTATACGCTATATTTTTAATTTATGCAATTAGATAGATTATTTTGGTAATATAAAGTAGTATTTAAAATTAAAATCATTTTAATTAAGCTTCTGCTTCAGCTGATAGCTTTCTTTTTTGATCTTCATTTATCAATTCTTGTATAACCAAATCAAGCTTACCATCAATTATCGCATCTAATCGATTAATAGTAAAACCAATTCTATGATCTGTAACTCTATTTTGTGGATAATTATAAGTTCTTATCTTTTCAGATCTTTCACCATGACCAATTAGTGCTTGTCTTGTTGCACCTGTTTTTGCATTTTCTTCTTCAAGCATTCTTTCATAAATTTTTGTTCTTAATAAATTCATTGCAGTAGCCTTATTTTCATGCTGAGAACGATAGATTTGACAAGCAACAAAATCACCAGTTGGAATGTATGTTACTCTAACTGCTGAATATGTTGTATTTACTCCTTGTCCACCAGGTCCTGATGAACAGAATGTATCAATACGTAAATCCTTTTCTTCAAGCTTAAAATCAATTTCTTCTGCCTCAGGCATAACTAATACTGTGGCAATTGATGTTTGAATACGACCATTTGCTTCAGTAACCGGAATACGTTGAACTCTATGTCCTCCAGATTCAAATTTCAAATTTGAATATACACTATCACCAGATACCTTAAAGGAAATATTAGAATATCCTCCCTGTTCTGATGGTTGTGAATCATAGATTTCTATTTTCCAACCCTTTGATTCAGCATACTTTGTATACATTCTAAATAAATCACCAGCAAAAATATTAGCCTCATCACCACCAACAGCACCACGAATTTCAACAATAACATCCTTATCATCATTTGGATCCTTTGGTAAAAGTAAAATCTTTATTTCCTCATTGATTTCATCAATTCTTGCATGTGCACTATTTAGTTCCTCTTCAGCCATCATTGACATTTCTTCATCATTTGAGTTTTTCATTTCCTTTAAGTCAGGAATTGATTCTTCGAGTTTCTTTTTTTCTCTATATAAAACAACTATTTTTTCTAAAGAACGTTGTTCTTTTGATAATGAAGTTAATTTTTTAATGTCACTACATATTTCTGGTTGGCTTAACAACTCTGTTATTTCATCATATCGAGCTTCAATAATTTTTAAACGATCATTCATTTTTAGCTCTCCTCATCTTTCTTTTCTTTAAATCGTTGGAATTCTCCTGTAAATATAAACGGAAGTCCTTCATTAGTTGAGCCGGAACGGTTTTTAGCAATAATTAAATCCGCTTCACCCTTTCGCTCTGAAGCATGATTATAATAATCATCTCTATATAAAAACATAACAATATCAGCATCCTGCTCAATTGAACCTGAATCACGTAAATCTGCCATAATAGGCTTCTTATCATCTCTTTTTTCAACCTCACGAGATAACTGTGATAATGCTAAAACAGGTACATCAAGTTCTCTTGCCATAAGCTTTAAGCTTCTTGTTATTTTTGATATTTTTTCTTGTTGTGAAGCTCTTGCCTGTGAAGAATCACTTTCAATCAATTGTAAATAATCTATTACAACAAAATCTAGGCCTGATTCAGCAGAAAGCTTTCTACATTTTGCTCGTATTGAAGCAATTGTTGAATTAGATGAATCATCAAAATATAAATTCATACCACCAAGTCTAGAACAGCTTGTTGTAAATCTAATCCAGTCATTCTGGGAAATACGTCCATTTTTTATTTGATTAAGTCTTATTGAACTATCTGCCGCAACCATTCTTTCAACCAATTGCTCAGCAGACATTTCTAAAGAAAATATTGCAACCGTGCCATGTCCATTTTTATTTTTGGCTGCAACATTAACAGCTAAATTCATTGCCATAGCTGATTTTCCCATCGCAGGACGTGCAGCTAAAATTATAAGATTTCCTTTTTGAAAGCCTTGAGTATATTTATTTAATGAAGTAAATCCAGTATTTAATCCAATTACATCATCATTTCTTAAGGCATTTTTCTCTGTGTTAGCATATACATTTTTTGCAACATTAGAAATATTTTTAAATGCATCTACTCTTCTTCTTTTTGAAAGCTCAAAAATATTCTTTTCAACCTCTTCAAGATAATCAAATGCACTCACTTTAGAATCATATCCATTTTGAGCAAGCATCGATAATGTATTTATTGTATTTCTTCTAAGTGAAGCATTTTCAATTAATTCTACATATGTTTCAACATTTCTTGGAGAATAACTATAATCTGCTATTTCTGAAATATAATCTATTCCACCACTTTGCTCAAGCACATTGAAAGCAGTAAGCTGTGCAAGTACTGTTGTAACATCAATGCTTTTACCAGATTTTGATAATTCAAGCATTGCTTTATATATTAATCTATTTTTTGAATCATAAAAATCATCAGGTGAAAGCAAATCACTAATTTCAAAAATGATATTTTCATCAATGAAAATAGAACCTAATAATGCAATTTCAGCTTCTCTTTCCTGAGGAACAGTAGGACTATTCATAGTTTAGCTTGTATAATCATTTGTACCTTTGATTATACATCCTCCTTCTTTTAACATATAAATTATGAGTACAACATAACCATATTATTTTTCAATAACATTAATTTCAAATGTAGCTATGATATCCTTATCAAGCTTAACACTTGCTGTATAAATACCAACAGAATTAATTTCTGAAGGTAATTCTACTTTTCTCTTATCAAGATGAATACCAGTCTGAGCTTCAAACTCATCACATACTAGCTTTGTAGTAATATGTCCAAAATTCTTACCATCTGCACCAACTTTGATATAAATAGAAATAAATTTTCCTTGAATATCGCTTTGAATTTTCTTTAATAAATTTCTTCTATGCTCAGCATCAATACGCTCTTGCTCCTTTTGCTTTTCAAGCTCGGCTAAATTCTCCTCTGATGCAATAACTGCTAATTTATTTGATAATAAATAATTACCATAGCCGTTGGCAACATCAATAATTTGATCCTTTGTGCCCTTTCCTTTAACATCCTTTAATAAAATTACTTTCATCTTTTCATCTCCATCATCCATAAATTCTCTTTTAATAATTTCAACTAATTGTTCTTTAACATTAATAATTGTTGTATTATCAATTTGGGTTGCAGCACTGTTATAGTGACCTCCACCACCCATTTCCTCCATAATAATTTGGACATTGATATTATCAAGACTTCTAGCTGAAATACCAACCTGTGTATCAGATATTTTTCCAAGTGTAAATGAAGCCTCAACACCCTCAATATTTAATAGCTTATCAGATATTTTAGCAATTGTAGTTCTATCTCTAACAATTTCATCTTCAGATAAGCATACAATAGCAAATTTCTTTTCAACAATTTCAACCTTTGTTAATGCACTAGCAAGCACCTGCTCTTGTTCTAATGGTTCTCTTAATAGTCTCTTAACATATACCATATCTGCACCCATAGATTTTAACGTTGATGCAGCTTCAAATGTTCTTGTACCAGATCTAAATGTAAAATTATTTGTATCTACAATTATACCTGCAAGCATAATTGATGCTTCAAAAGGTGTAACCTCAATACCTTCCTTATAAAACATAAACATTTCACTTACTAATTCAACTGTTGAAGAAGCAGATGATTCAACATAATAAGATAATGGCTCATTATATCCATCATCTCCTGCTCTATGGTGGTCAATTACAGAAATTTTCTTTACTGCTTCAATCAAGCTAGGGAACATAACAAGCTTAGGTGATTGAGTGTCTGTAATAATCAACAATGTTTGTGGTTTAATTAAGTCCATTGCTTCATTTAATGTTACAAAACGTTCTGCCAAGCTTGAAACCTGCATGATTTGTTCATATATTTTTTTAACAGTAACATCTGCCTTTTCTGGTTCAAAAACCATCTTGCAATCAATATTTGAGCTTGTAACTAAATGCATTACCGCAAGCATTGATCCTATCGCATCACAGTCAGCTAAAGAGTGACACATAATTAAAACATTAGAGCTTCCCTCAATAGCTTCTTTAAGTGCCATTGTCTGCATACGCGCCTCAACAAGTGTGTTTTTCTCTAAGGTATTAGTATTTCCACCGAAATATTGAACCTTTTCGCCTTGGATGTTAACGACAACCTGATCTCCACCTCTACGTTCAGCAAGCTCAATTGCATTTTGAGCTAGAGTACCTAATTCATCAGAATCAACATCATAACAAGCAATTCCCATAGAAATACTAGCTTTTAATCTATTCTTTTGACTTATTTCTCTTACCTTTGATAAAATAGAAAACTTATTTTCAACCATTTTATCAAGTGATTCTCTATCCATTACAACAAGCATTCTATCACTTGATAATGTTTGTAAATAGCAATTGAAGCTTCCTACCCAGTCAGATACCTCACCTAGTATTTGTCCTCTTAAATTTGTCTTTTCCTGCATATCATATTTTTTTAATGATTCTTCAAGATTATCTAAACCAATAATACCTATTGCAGCAATTCTTTCATTATATTTTTTAATGATTTTTTCACGTTGAGTAACATCAAAAAAATACAAAATATTATTTTGATAATTATGAATAACATCATAATTAGATTCATTAAATTTCAAAATCATTGATTCTTTACTCATTATAATATCATTAACAAGCTCTTTTGAAATAATTTCTAATGGCTCATCTACTAATGAATTATCAAATATTTTTTTAGAATACTCATTTGCCCATTTAATTTCATATGAATCATCATAAATCAAAACGCCAACTGGCAATTTATTGAAAACCTCATCTCCGGCTTGAGATACATGGTATGAAATATCTGTCCATAATTTTAAACGATTTTGTAAGGATTCCATTTTTGCTGCATTATTTCTGTTAAGAAACAAAAACATAAATACAAATCCTATTGCTAATAAAATCATTGCAGCACAAAAGAATAATATTGCAAATAAATTATTATCTTTTGTTAAATAAAAATAAGCAAAATATATACCTAATGCTGCTAAAGAATAAAACGCAAGGCTATAAAATAATTTACGCATCCATAATCACCTCGTCTTTATTATTATATCAATATTTTATTGAAATAGCAATCACAATGCTTTTTATAATAGAGATGTGGTGTAACTATATTTACATTTTAAAAACCACTTTATTTTTCTAGCTTATTAAAGTTAATAAAGTGGTTTTCATCATAATTATTTATTTAATTCTTTTCCTGTTAGCATTTCATATGCTTGTAAATACTTTTCAATTGTTTTATCTACTATTTCCTGTGGTAATGTCCAATCATGCTTATTTGCTTTTAACCAATCTCTTGCAAATTGCTTATCAAATGAAGCTTGAGATCTACCTGGCTTGTAATCGCTAGCAGGCCAGAATCTAGAGCTATCAGGTGTTAAAATTTCATCACCTAAAACAACCTCACCATTTTCATCTAAGCCAAATTCTAGCTTAGTATCAGCAATAATAATTCCCTTTGATAATGCGTAATCTGCACATTTTTTATATATTGCGATTGTGTAGTCTTTAATCTTTGTTGCATATTCTAAGCCCTTATTAGGAAATTCCTTTTCTAATACCTCTATGCTTCTTTCAAAGCTTATATTTTCATCATGATCACCAATCTCAGCTTTTGTTGATGGAGTATAAATTGGTTCAGGTAGCTTATCAGATTCAATTAGTCCTTCTGGTAATTTGATTCCACATACCTCACCAGTTTTTTGATAGCTTGCCCAACCAGAACCAGTAATATATCCTCTTACGATGCATTCAATTGGAAGCATAGTAAGCTTTTTACAAAGTAAAGATCTGCCCTCAAATTTTTCATTTTGAAAATATTGTGGCATATCCTTAACATCAGTAGATATTAAATGATTTTTACAAATATCCTTTGTAAAATCAAACCAGAATTTACTCATTTGAGTAAGAACCTTACCCTTATCAGTAACAGTATTATTCAAAATAACATCAAAACAGCTAATTCTATCAGTAGCCACTAAAATTAAACTATCCTTATTATCATATATTTCTCTTACTTTTCCTTCTTTAATTGGTTTCATATGACCCTCCTATTTGTTAAATACAAAGATATTATATATCAAATATCATCAAAAATAAATTATTTTTTAATAATATTAGCGTTCAAAATAGCCTATTACCTCTTTAACCTGTGACAAAGATACAAAGGTGTCAGGATATTCTTTAAGTATTCTTAAAATTTCACCCAAATGACGCTTACGGAAAATACATTCGATTTGGAATTTATCTTCTCTTGTATACATACCCTTAACATTAAATTCAGTTACTCCAAGTCTTTTACTTAAAAGCTTTTCTACTATTTCATCTGGATTTTTTGTGATTATCTCCATTTTATATCCACTCTTTAAGCCCGCAAGCATATAATCGACAACAACATTAGCAATAAACAAATTTATTAATGTACAAATACAATTCTCAAACTTTCTACCATAAGCAAAATAGGCAATAATAACTACAGAAGCATCGAGTATAAAAGAAACATATGCTATATTCTTTTCAGGCTTGAAATGCTTAATAAGTGAAGATATAGCATATGTTCCACCTGATGCGCCAAATCTTCTTAGCATAATTGAAAAACCAAAGCCAGAAACAATTCCTGCCCCAATACATGCAAATATTATGTTATTTGTTGTCTTATAAACTGGGCAGTTTATAAGCTCTAATATAATTAATGTCAATGATTGAACTCCCATATATATTAGTAACATAATACCAGTTTTTTTAGAAACAAATATACAAACCAAAATAAAAATTGGAGTATTGCATATTATCATGAAATATCCCATATTCCATCCTGATAAATAAGATAATATTGAAGCAATACCAGAAACTCCACCTGGGGCAAAATCGTTTGGAGTTGAAAATAAGTAGTATGCAAATCCAACAATTATTCCTGATATTAAGCATATAAATAAATCAAACAATATTGTTTTTATATTTTTATTAACATTTTCTTTTTTCATAGTACTTCCCTCTAAGCTTAAATAAGCTTCTAAATTTTCATTGATTGTTTTACACCAAATAATATATTAAAAAAATAATTAATTATTTTAATATCCTATAATAATCCATCTAAATGTAGTAATTCTAACACCTTAGCTTCTCTTTCAATCATTATTTGATCCTTAGGACCATGACAACAATTTCTATTAACATTTATAGCATCTTTATAATCTACAAATTCTAATGTGAATTTTTCTTCTTCTTCATAATCATCAAGATCCTGTGCTACCATAACATCTAAAACATCACATAAATAATAATAATTATCCTGAACAAAATAATCATAATTATTTGTGTCATCCTTTTGGATCCTATGAACATAACCATATTCACGTATTGATTCTTTTTTTATAACAAGACCAGCCTCTTCCTTAGCTTCTCTGATTAAAGCATCAAGCTTTGTTTCATTAGAATCTATACCTCCACCAGGAAATTTATAATAATTGTATTTTAGACTATGTACCATAGCCACTAAACCATCTTTAATGTATATACATCTAGAGGATGGTCTTACAAATGCTTTACCATTAATATCATAATCCTTTGTATCAATCTCAAATAATAATCTCATATTTAAAACCATTTCTTTCTATTTTTGTAGTTTTATATATTCACTTTCTAGTATTTCTAAGGCTTTTTCTAAATCTACTCCAAGAATCTCTTGAATTTTCTTAAAATCATAATTCTTATGTAGCTCATTAAGAGTATTAATTAATGCTTCCTTCCCATGCTTAGATATAAAAATAGCTTGAGCTTTACAAGCTATAGAATCGTTACCAGAACCATAAAATCCTACATTACAGGATAAAATTTCACTGCAATTATAGCACCCATCTATTTTCTTTTCCTTAGCACACATAGCATTTGGGCAATTTCCATCCATAAAACATGTTGAATAGCTACATACATTAAAATTACTTCTGCATCCTCCACACCATTTTCCCAAAAAACAATGATTGCATGAAAAGCCACAATAGGCTATTTGTTCTGTATTATTCTTCCAATATGAAACTATTTTTGCTTTTTCAATATCACCATATTTCTTATCACATTCTTTTAATGATTTACGATAAATCTTTGATTCTTCATCATTAATTGTTTTTGCTATTTCAAAAAATTCATAACCATACTTTTCATATAAGCCAATATGATCAGTTGAAATATATACATATTCCATCCCCATTATCCCAGCAATAGATTCAGCATATTTTAACAACATACCTGCATAATGATGTCCTCTATATTCGGGATATGTATAGACAAATCCAATCCATGGAGTAAGCTTTGTTGGTTGAATTTCATCCCACTTCGCTAGTGTACAAAATGATACCAAATTTCCTCCATCAACAAGCATTGGTATTATTGTATTTGTACCTAATGTTTCATATATTTTGTTTTCGGTAATCAAGCTTGATAAAAATTTACCTGCAGGCCAATTACATTTTCTTAGTTCATCTAGCCAATGGTTTTTATTATCACAACTAAAATATTCAATTATTTCCATAATTATTAGCTCCTATTCATCTTATTCTATATTAAAATAATAGCACATTATTCTATATGTTTGAGAATGTGGTTAGATGGGTTGTGTGGAAGGCTTTATATAATACACACAAGGATATATGGGATGGGATAGTTGGGATTTATAGATCTTTATCTGGTTTTTGGCCATCATGGGCTAGCCATTTGCATTCCGTAATTTCCATATTTGTAAATGTAGATTGAAATGATGAATCTTCAGGACTACATGCATAAATACCAAATTGAATGATTCCATTGCCATTCCACATATGACAAATTCTCATTTGTTTAAATGTTATACCATCTATAGAACATTCAATACAATAATCATCTTCACGTCGACTAAGTCTATACCACATGGATTTTATACTGGATTCTATTTCTGTAGTCGCCCAATCAGAAAATCCATTATTGGTAACAACACTTCCAAGATGTTGGGTTTTTTCAGTTTCATATTCAATAGAAGCTTTAAGCCAATTATCACTATCAAGATACATTACAACACCACATTGATCAAATCTGTGTTTGACTTCAAATTCAGTTTTAACTACAAAAGAAAAATATTTTTCACTAGTTTCTAATTGTAAAACAGGAGCGTTATCATTTCTAAAGTGATAATATGTTCTTTGCCATAAGTCCGTATGTGGTTCTGTTATAATTTCAATTCTATTTTCACATATCGTAAAGTTTTTTGGTTCTCTAATCCATTTTAATTTTGTCACATCGAATTTCATTTTTTTCCTCCTCGTTGCTTGAGCAATTAAAATTTACATAAGTGAATAAACAAGCTGAAGGTCATCTGGCTCATCATTTGCAATGGAAAGAATAGGATTATCTGTAACCTCTGCTCCCATAGCTTTATAGAAATGAATTGTTTCTTCTGATGGACAAGCAGAAATATACAACTCCCTTGCTCCATTTAAACGTGCTTCTTCCACTGCTTTTTCCCATAATTTACGGCCAATTCCCTGACCACGAAAATTCTTGTCAACTTGAATCAAATCAAGAATCATCCGCTCGGATACCAATTTCTTCACAAGACTCATAAAGCCAATAATTTTTCATTCCTCGACTGCGAGATAGGAAATATAATTACTATCAACAAGGTCAAGAGCGACTTCTCTTTTTTTATCTATACTCCAATCCATTATACCAGGTTGTTCTTTAAGCACATACTTCCCATCTTTTCTGACATATATTCTTGTAATCTCCTGTTGACGGTTAAAAGCATCCAAATTAACTTCCGAAAAGCCATTACATCTTACTTTTTCAATTGTCATACAATCCCCCACAAATTCTAATTTATTTAATTATTTCCCAATAACCATTTTTATTTGAACCTACTCTTCTTATTAAGTTTTATTTTTAAGTTTCTATAAATTCTTTTTTATTCCCGGTTCTAATCTAAAATTGATTCCACATTAAATCCTGTTTTCTTTTCAAAAGAATTCGCATCTATTTTACAAATTGTCTTTCCTTCAATTGATATATATATCTTTAATAAATCTGGGTTGTTTCCAGCACATTTTATATATTTATTTTCTATTTTAAGCTGATTTAAATCGTATGTTTTTCTTTTGAATACTGTTTGTTTAATAAATTTCATTGTCTTATAATCAAAAGTTAATATATCTTGATAACAAAAACATTACTAATATGCCAATTGAAAAAATAACTATTGGAAACAAGACAAAAGCTAAAGCTCCTATTAAGTCTTCTACAAACATATTATTAACTAAAGTAAATATAATAGAACCAAGCTGAACGATAGTAAAAGTAACTGTAAATTCCGGAGCAAATATATCTTTGAAATTGTTAGGCTTATATTGGATCACATAATGCTTCGTCATTTTTATCACTCCAATTTATTTGCTTATATTAAAATTGTACCATAATAAGTACGATATAAAAACTAACTATAGTTTCTTTCTACTCTAAAAATTATACTAAATATTATTATTTCAGCTTACGCTTTCTATATAACATTAACTAAGGTTAGTTTCTACGCTAAAATTATATTATTCCTATCTAAAAACATATTAAAACTTATCTTTTTATCAACTCAATATGTATCCTTACAAAGCCAATCTGAACTAATTTTACAAAAAGTATCTGAATGTATTTAGCTCATTTAAAGCTAATGGTCGCACAAAAAGAACGAGCTAAGTATTTATATTAGTTGTGCTAGAAAGTGTGAATTAGGCTGAATATATAGACCCCAGGATAGTTCTATATTATATAATATAACTTTTTTTACTTCTATATATAGAAAAAAGACCGCTCTTTTAAGCGATCTTATGTAATCTTTTATGCGAATGCTATCTGTAATTTTCCCAAATCTATTTTGTTATAAAAGTTCAAATTAGACTTGTAATATTACAACCGGAATTATTCCTTTACGAAAGGTAATAAAGCCATATGACGAGCACGCTTAATAGCGATAGCTAGCTTTCTTTGATACTTTGCAGATGTACCAGTTGCACGACGAGGTAAAATTTTGCCTCTATCTGTAACGAACTTCTTTAATAATTCAACATCCTTAAAATCAATATGCTCAATCTTATTCTTTGTAAAGTAGCATTCCTTTTTACGACCACGACGCTGACCGTCACGATCATTTCTACGATTCTGCTGCATGTAATATTTCCTCCTTCATAATTTTATAGCCAAGGCAATGTATCATTATCATCATCTAAGCCAAAGCTGTTTGGAGCTTCCTCATGTGATGATTGATTTTGTGCTGGCTGCTGTGGCTTTTGACCATAGCCTGGGTTGTTATAGCCCTGATACTGATTTTGCTGTGGCTGCTGGAATGAACCCTGCTGTGGAGCCGTATTTGGATCCCTAGGTGTCATGTTCTCAACATTTTCAACAACGACCTCAGTTACATAGCGTGTTTGACCATCTTGACCCTGGTAGTTTCTTGTTTGAATTCTACCTGCAACTGCAAGCATATTTCCTTTATGAACATAACGACTCATAAAATCTGCCTGCTGGCCCCAAGCAACACAGTTAATAAAATCTGCTTGTCTTGTGCCATCGCTTGCACGAACCTGTCTATCTACTGCGACAGTAAAGGTAAGAGTAGCCATTCCATTTTGCGTATAACGCAATTCTGGATCTTTAGTAATTCTTCCTGTTAAAATAACTTTATTCATAGGCTTTACCTCAAATTATTCGCCATCTACAACAACGATGTGACGAATGATCTGCTCGCTGTATCCAGCAAGACGATTAAACTCATTAACAGCTTCCTTAGTAGCATCTACTAACATCCAAACATAATAACCCTTCTTATTATGCTCGATTTCGTATGCTAACTCTCTAAAGCCCCATTCCTTAACCTCTAAAACATTTGAACCATTGTTAGTAAAAATGTTCTTAGCTGATTCAACCTCAGCCTTAATTGCCTCTGCATCTAAATTAGAGCGAAGAATGTACATAACTTCATACTTTGTCATCTTTTGTCAACCTCCTTATGGACTTAATGGCCCAGCATAGTTAGTCTGGGCAAGGGCATTCGATACGAATGCTTTTCCATTGTATCACAACAGCATGCAAAAAACAACATTTTTTTCAAGAAAAATATTGATTTCTAAATACAGCATAACATCTTTTTGTGTTTCTTTAAATTATATGGTAGTTGCCTGTCAAACTAACTTAGTTTGGAAAGAAGAAAAGACAGTCCTAAGACTGTCTTCAATGACCTTAACATAAGGTTGGATTATTTATTATTCAGCATTTTGCTCTTCGTTAGTGTTATTTTTCTTAATTAGATTCTCTGATGTAATTCCTTCTTTAATGCCATATACAGCAATGCCTAATGCACATACTGAAGCAGCCACTAAAATAATTGGTACAAATAAGCTGTATATA